>JAJISG010000286.1 GCA_022848835.1 Thermoplasmatota archaeon
GGTGCCATCGCCACCGCCATCAATCACGAGTGCGATGGCGTCGTGACGAGAAACGTGGATCATTTCAGGGCCATCGAGCGGCAGACGGGATTGGAAGTGATAATTTACTGAGGAAGGTGGTCGCGCGTTGGACTTCCGAGAACTTACACCTCGCGAACACGACCTCACCACGGACCCTCGAAGGCCGGCCCTTCAACCTTTTATAACATCGCAGAAATGAGAAACCGTGGACTGTGACCGGTGCCCAGAGGAGGCCGTCACATACATTCGCTACAGCGGGTCCCACCTCTGCACTTCTCACTTCAGCGCCTTCGTCGAGAAGAGGGTCAAACGGGAGATTCGGAGGCAGCTCCATCTATCCAGGGCGAGGAAGATCGCCATCGCCCTGTCCGGCGGCAAGGACAGCAGCGTGGCCACCTACCTCCTCCACTCAATCCTGGGCAAGAGGAGGGACGTGGAGTTGACGGCAGTCACGGTGGATGAGGGGATCCACGACTACAGACCCGACAGCATCGCAAATGCCGAGAAGCTCTGCGGGGAGCTCGGGATAGATCATCGGATCATCACCTACAGGGAGCTCGTGGGCTGGGAGATGGACGCCGTCGTTTCGGCAGACCCGGAAATGATACCGTGCAGCTACTGCGGCGTATTCCGGCGGAAAGCCTTGAACGTGCTGGCGAACCTCGCGGGGGCGGATTACCTGGCCACAGGCCTGAACCTAGACGACACGGTCCAGTCCATGATGATGAACATGGGGAGGGCGGATCTGCAGAAGCTGGCCAGGATAGGCCCTCACGATTCCGTCCAGCCAGGTCTCGTCCCGAGGGTCCAGCCGCTGAGGATGATTCCTGAGAAGGAGGTCTACCTCTACGCCGTCCTGCAGGACATCCAGTTCTACGACGGCGCGTGCCCATATGCCGAGAGGGCCTTGAGGAATAGGTACAGGGAGGTCATCCATCTCCTGGAGAAGGACTCCCCGGGGACCCGGCACTCCCTCCTCAGCGCCTTCGACGCCATGAAGCCCCTCCTAGTGGCGCAATATCCCCCGGTTCAGCTCTCGGCGTGCGAGAGATGCGGTGAACCCACCGTGAACGGCCTCTGCCAGGCCTGCAAGCTCGTCGATCGCCTAGCTGGGATTTCCCAGAGGCCCTCCTAGTAGTACTCCTCCGAGTATTCCTCCACCCGCTGAGTCTCTCGGTATACGACGAACTCCAGGATGAAGTACACGGCCATGAGGAGTATGGCGGCGTAGAGGATGTAGAGGAGTCGCTGGAAGTCCAGCGAGAAGGAGATCTCGGCGAAGTCGAATAGGCCGAAGTCTAGGCTGATTAGGCCGCCGCTGAAGACGAAGTATATCCACGCTACGCGAGTTCCCTGACGGGCCGAGCCGAAGACGGCCCTCCACACCAGGCCCTTGCCGTAGAAGGCCGCCAGGCCAGCGAAGACCGCGGCTAGGCTGCCGATGGATATGATGAACTTCTCCAGCCCCTGCAGCTCCAGGGGTAGCTCTATGGGGAGGAACGATGGGAGGATCCGCATGAGGGCTATGGGCAGGATCACCAGGGGAATCGCGTTTCCGATTGCCACCGCGACCGCCTTGGCTGGGTGATATCTGAGTGGCATGCATCAACCTCCTGGCAAGGTTACCACTGTCTCGAAGGTAAAGGTGAGATCACCGGGTAGCTCCAGGGTCACCTGAATGGTCAGGTCCTGTGGGTCGGCCAAGAGTTCCATGGCCTTGGCCGAATCGATGTCGAAAGTGAGGTTGCCTGCGACGGGCACCCCGAGATCGATCGTGGCGTTCGCCTGCCCCAACAGGGTTCCTGTATCGTCTAGAATCGAGAAAGTGGCGTTGGCAGGCTCCTGTAGGAAGGAGGCCGCATCGACTGTGTAGGGCACCGTCAGTACCCATTCCCCGGAATCTTGTGATAGATTGAGGACTCCGAAGCTGAAGTCTGATATGAGGGGGTCGAACTGCTGCTCGAAGGTAACTGAGGCGGCGAAGTCAATGAGGCCGCGAGTGGTTGTACCGCTCATCCCTATCGTGAAGGAGACGTTTGCCGGCTCGAAGAGGAGATATCCGGATGACAGGAGGGGCTCCAGGTCGACTGGTATGCTTATGCCGACCTCTCGCCTCTCCCCAACCGGTATGTTCACTGGCGTTGTCGCATAATCTGTAACCACCAGATCGTCCTGGACGATGGCCTGCACAGTGACGCTGAAGTTGGTGATGTCGTGGTACCCGCCGTTCCCCAGAGTAAAGGAGGTGTCCAGGTAGAGTATCCCGTCCTCGAAACGAAGGTCTCCCTCTTCCATTTCAGGGGGGATGAACTCCAGGTTCCCGGGCATGGCCAAGAGGATGGTGGTTATGAGCAGTGCAGAGAAGAGGAGGGACGCCAGGACGGAAACAATCCGCACGGTCAGGAGGATGCCCCTGCCCTTCGGACGTCCCGCTGCTCCCAACTCGTCAACTCCTCATGTCCATAGTAGCCTCGCGACCCGGCCCAACAGAGGCAATACCCACTGGAACTCCCGACTCTTTGGCGAGGAAGTCCAGGTACTCCCTCATCTCCCCAGGGAACTCCTCGTACCCGGCTTTAACAGCTTCTTTCCAAGTATCCTCGCTGATATCCTTCCAACCGTTGAGCTCCTCGAACACAGGAGTGCACCTAGCAAACACGTTCATGTTGGCTGGGAAGTGGCGCAGAATCTGTCCGTCGAACTCGTACTCGACGCACACCTTCACAGGGTCGAGGCCCGCGAGGACATCCAGTTTAGTCACCGCCAAGTAGTCCAGGGAGTTCACCCGTGCCGAGTAGCGTAGCATGACGAGGTCGAGCCATCCCACTCGTCTAGGCCTACCTGTCGTCGTCCCGTACTCCCCCAAGGACTTGTCCCGCAGGTAAGAGGCGTGAGAACCCGAAAGCTCCGCGGGGAAGGGCCCGGTACCAACCCGGCTGGTGAAGGCCTTGACCACGCCTATGACCTCCTCCATGTGCCTGATGCCGACTCCCGATCCCACTGCCGCTGCCCCCGTTACGCAGTTGGAGCTGGTGCCGAAGGGGTAGATGCCGTGATCGATGTCCAAGTGGGTCCCCTGGGCCCCCTCGAAGAGGACCCGCTTCCCGTCCTCCAGCGACTGGTGGAGGAGGAGGGAGGTGTCGGTGATGTATGCGCTGAACTGCCGGCTGTATTCGAGACACTGGTCGAGCAGGGACTCCTCGGAGAGGACCTCATTACCGCCGTAGGCCTCGATGAGACGCTGCTTCAGCGGGACCAAGTGATCCAGCCGTTCCCTCAATACCCCCTCATCCGTCAGGTCCCCCATCCTCAGCCCTATCCGGGCCGCCTTGTCCTCGTAGCAGGGACCGATACCCCTCATGGTGGTCCCCGCCTTGAGGGAGCCTTTGAGACCCTCCTCCAACCCGTCGAGGATCCTGTGGTAGGGCATCACCATGTGGGCCCGCTCGCTTATCTTCAGGTTATCCACGGGATAGCCGCGACCCTTGAGTTCTTCGATCTCCTCCAGGAGGACAGAGGGATCCACCACCACCCCGTTTCCGACGATGTTGAGCACCTCCCTGCGGATCGTGCCACTGGGAATCAGGTGAAAGCGAAAGAGCTCCTCCCCCACGAGAACCGTGTGCCCCGCGTTGGAACCACCGTTGAACCGGACGATGACCTCCGCATTCTGGGCGCAGTAGTCGACGATCTTCCCCTTGCCCTCATCCCCCCACTGGGCTCCCACGACGACAGTTGCCGGCATGCTATCGATGTAGAATGGCGGAGATTATAAAAGGCCCTACGATGGGAGGTCCCGCGGGAACTCCACCGGAAGCCGGAAGGGCTAGCCATCGATCTCCACACCGAGAAGGTTCTCCTATCTCGTCAGCCAGCCCAACTCGCAGCCCGGATGTTCGTGGTCATCCTGTCGAATTCGTCTATGTAGATAATCTCCCCCTCAAGTGTGGCTCCCGACGCCGAGCTACGGGGCTCTTCCATCTCTACCCCGCCGAGGACCTGAGGTCCCGGCTTCTCGGGATTGATTCCCAGAGAAAGGTGGGCTGCCAGGGGAGCAGAGACCTAGAGGGTCGGACAAGTGTTGGAGGTTGTCGAGAGCCAGTAACGGGGGTTAGAGGCCTCGTAGACCGCCTCCAGACCAAGCTCCCTGGCAGCCGGCATCAGGATTCCGTTGTCTGGGCCCAGGAGGATGCCCTGCCCGCATCGGGCGACGATGCTTCTTGAGAGTCGATGCAGCAGCTTTCCTCCTCCAATTAGACTATGTGATACATAATATATAAATGCTACTATATGTACATCACGAAGACCTTGGCGATCATCACAGGGAAGACTCCGCCGACAGTTTCATATAAGGCAAGCTGGATTCTTCAGTCCTTAGTGCGTCTGATATCCTGTTAGGGGTGTGGGGCACGGAGCCGGAGAAAGGGATGCCGTCAAGGGTAAGAACCAGGGTGGCTGGTCTCGATGACAGGCTGGAAGGCGGAATCCCCAAGGGTTTCATCGTACTGGTCTCAGGCCCCGCAGGCAGTCTGAAGTCTAGCTTCGTTTATCGCATACTCCACTTCGAAGCCGTAGAGAAGGAAGCGAAGGGCCTCTATATTTCGATGGAACAGAGTGCAGAGAGTTTGGCGATGCAGGTTCGAAGTCTGGGTCTCGACACTAAGGAGACGGAGAGCCTGCGCGTGGTTGACCTTCGGGAGTTGCGAAAGGGCTTCAAAGGTGTGGAGGGCGGACCCGACTGGCTTGCCGCACTGGGGACACAGCTCGGTAGGTACAAAGAGGAGGTTGGATGTGATCTCGTCACCATCGACTCCCTCAACGCTCTCTACGCTCTCACAGACTTTAGGGAACCTAGGAGACAGATCTTCGATTTCTTCGAGGTGTTGCGCGGGATCGGCGCGACCACCTTCCTGGTGGCGGAGACACCAAGGGAGGGTGACGGCTTCGGTCCCTTTCAGGTGGAGGAGTTTCTCTCTGATGGCATCGTCCACCTTCGGATGCGTGAGATGGAGGTCGGGCTGACCACCAGCGTGAGGCGCTACATCGGGGTGGTAAAGCTGAGAGGCGTGAGGCACGACCTTGACTATTACCCGCTTCTGGTTGACAGAGGGCAGTTCGAGATCGTGGGTGAGTGAGACCGCTCCGAGGAGCGTGACATGAACCCCTATGCCTTCCTCTCCCTCGCGTCCCTGCTGATTAACCTGGTTCTCGCGGGCTACATCCTGTCGAAGAACCCCAGGGGACCTGCGGCCCGCATCTACGTGGTGCTGCTAGTAGCCTTCTCTATCTGGGGCATCCCGGAGATCATCATCCGAGCTTTTCCCGGGGGCAATCTCGAGATGCTCCTGATCCTCATCAAGGTAGAATGGATCGGCATCTCCTTCATTCCCGGCGTCATGGCACATTTCGTTCTCGCCTATCCCCGTCGCAGCCGGTTCCTGGATCATCCGTGGAGCCTATTGGTCCTCTACACACCTTCCATCGTCTTCACATCCTTCCTGTGGGCCGGCGATCTCCTAGTGAAGGATGTGGTCTTGGGACCGCTGGGCTACTCCGCGATGGTGGGAATCCTCTACCTTCCCTTGGCCTCCCTGTACGCCGTCATCATCATCCTGGCTCTCGGCTATCTGGGGAGGGTCTACATTCACGCAGAGGATCACCGTTCCAGGGTGAGGTATGCCCTGATTCTGGCGGGATTCGCCATCCCCACTCTGGCGGGAACGATCACAGAGGTATTCGGCCCGTTCCTGTTTCAGACAGGCACGAGGCTGGGGCTCGGTACGGTGTACACCACGATCTTTGCTTCCTTCATCGCCTATGCCGTTTTCCGCTACGCCTTTCTCGTCATAGAGCCGGGTATGGAGGTGTCGGCCGTTGGCAGACGGTTCGGCTGGGAAGGAGGGCGCAACTATCTGGTGCTGGAGAGGGGTAGGAAGAACAGCTTCATGGCTTTCAGAGAGCTCGTGCAGGAGACTCCAGGCCTCTGTGTCACAGCTTTCCCACCACAGATGCTCTCTGAAGAGTTCTCGCTTCACAGGATCCCCTTCCTGTGGCTCACTTCCCAGGAGGGTTATCGATGGTCCCTAAAGCCCACGCTTCTTGAAGTGGATGTCCTGCAGACGGTTCTGAAGTTCATGAGGGACAACCGAGGATCGGTTCTGCTGTTAGACGACCTGGAGTACCTATCGGAGGTCAACGGCTTCAAGCCAGTCCTCAGGGTTGTGTCGAAGCTAGCGGCGACAGCCAGCAAGTACGGTTGCACTCTAATCACAGACCTAAATCCCCGTGCTGTGGGAGGCCACCAGTTGGCCATGATGAAGGGCCTCTTCGATGAGGTCGTCCCCCTTTCTAATGGGGACCTACCAGCCCCCCCAATGGTTCCATCGACCTCTATACTCTGGGAAGGCGAACGCGGGGAATGCTTCAAGACCATCTCTAAAGCCACAGTCAGCAGGAAGATATTGGTGTCGAGCCTATTTCCGGAAAAGCTCGAATCGGCGTACGGTCTGCACGACGCTACCTTCCTGTGGATAGCACCCACCAGCCATCCGGAGTTCTCTACCTATGACGCCTCCCGCCTATCCTTCGAAGTGCTTAGAGATGTGTCGAAGGCCCTGTTCGAGGAAACCCTCGTCTATCTGGGCGAGCTGGAGCTACTTGTCGAACAGACCTCCTTTCTCAATGTCCTTGAATACGTGAAACATCTCGTCGACGCGACGATCTCGAGAACGGGCGTTGTGGTCGCCACCGCGCGAAGGGGCTCCATCCCGGAAAGCCAATTATCGGTTCTGGAGAAGAGATTCGCCACCAGGGTGCTCTAGCGACCCTCACCTTCCATGAGGACTTGCCATAGCTTCTCCTGGAAGTCGAATTCGGCTTCCAGGAGTCTCTTGATGAAGTTGATCACCTGGCGCTGGGGATCGAGGCCGTTCCTATCGCAGAAACTCCGATAGTTCTCCAGAAGTTCTCGGTCCATCCGGATGTTGAACTGGGCCTTCTCCCCTTTGCGCTGGCCTTCCATCTCCAGACCCCGCCGTCTCTCGTAACTCCTCATCATTATATCTACCTTTCCTACCCCATGGCCGAGGCTTGTCCTGTGATACTATCAGTTAACAATCATACTATATGTAGCAAATATTAAGTATTACGGTACCAATACCATCGATGATAATCAGAATTGAAACTGACTCAAGAAGGTGAAGAAGTCGATGACCGCAGGCAGGGTTACACTGAGTCCCAGACGTAGCGGTCTTGAGAGACTTCAGACGTTGCGGGGTAGCAGCCCTTTCAAAAGCGAGGTCTTCAGGGAATTTCCCCCGGAAGAGGAGATCCTCTCCACTTTCCACGGTGTCTGGGCAGGCATCGAGGAGAATCTGGATCTTTCCCTGACCTCGGAGGAGGCTATCCGTCTGTTCCCCTCTCTGACACTCTATGATGTCCCGGATGGAACCAGGTCCACCCTGACTGTGAGGCCGGACATCGACGTGGGGATCGACGCCGCTCTCTACTGTCTTGCTCTGATCCACACACTCAAGAATCTAGGTGCGCGGAACTGCATCATAATGACCCACACCGTTTACAACAGGGAGCGAGGTCCGGAGGGGCTTGGGCGAATTCTCAGGTTACTGGCCGATGGGGTGCGGCCGATCGCCGAATACTCGAGGCGGGAGAAGATAGGCATACATCTAGTCGGGTTGAAGCAGGACTACGAGTTGAGAAACTATCTACTGGGTCACCTCCAGGAGATCGACGAGATCGCATTCAGGGCCTACTTCCTGGTGGACTACGCCGAGGAGATCTCTGAGGACCCCGAGCTCCGGAGGGACCTGGAG
>JAJISG010000029.1 GCA_022848835.1 Thermoplasmatota archaeon
ACCCGGAAAGCCGCACCGCTCAGCCCCATCAGCCACGAGTAGGTGACATCCACCCCCAGAAAGTCGGCCACGGCTTTCATGGAACCCATCGGGGTGAACCTCTCGCCGGATGCGAAGGTGACCTTGGGGACCCCTTTGAGAATCCTACGAGACATCGACTCTGGGATGGTGTTTGAGGTACATCAATCTAAGGTTCCTCCCCTTCGGTGTACATAGCCTTGGGCCGGTCGAGGGAGGAACGAGCAGATACCCCGAGCCAGGATACTGCATGATGCTCTCTCAGGCATCCGAGAAAGGTCTTTTCTATCGCCGGATCCATCCCTAGGGAGCGGTAGAGCGGATTGGCTTCAGGCCGAACGGCTATCTCATCCTCTCGTTCCTTCCGACTCTGCTTTTCATACAGGCGATAAGGGCCTTCTTTGCAGGCATCTACTACCACAACCTCGCTGCTCTCTCCATCAACGCCTCTGTCCTCCACACTCTCTTCCTCTTCCCTCCAGCGGCAAAAGCGCAGTGGATATGGAGAGACTCAGGAAGGAGGAGACCATTCGGGCTTCGGACCATCTCCCCGTTCTGGCGACGGTTGAGGTAGGTGCCTAGGCCCTAGGGACGGCGAAGCCGGGTGAGGAGGGCGATCCAAAGGATCTGGAAGAGGATCATCATCGTGGGGGCCACCACGGCCGTGGGCACGAGTAGGGCGATGGCAATCGTGGCAGCCAGACCAGCGTTCTTGTAGCAGGAGAAGAGGGTGAGGGATACCCGCTTTGATATCTCAACCTTGAGGAGGAACGCCCAAGCCACGCCGAAGGAGAGGACCGTTACGGCGGCAGAGCCTCCAAGGGCATAGAGGGCGAGATACGGGTCCTCCAAGATGACCCCCTGGTTGGCGGCACCGACGAAGAATGTGAGGGTGGCGAATGAGAGATTTCTCAGGACCTCCACACTGTCCCTCCTCATCTTCAAAGCCGCCACGCCCCTTGACAGGAGGAGGGGTACCAGGATGAGGACCAGGATGGCGGACATGAGGGCCCAAGGGCTTACCTCGACACCGAGGAGGAGAAGGGCTATCACGGGCGTGAGGCCCAGGGAGAGTATGTACAGGAACGCGGTGGAGGCCACGGACACCTTCACGTCCCCACGAAGGATGGTCGTGAAGGGGACTATGGAGATCGCTGGAGGCACAGCCGCCAGCATCACCCATCCCTGCCACAGTGCGGCGGGCGTCATCAGAGCGGCGAGGAGGAGCAGCGAAGGGTGTAGGAGGAAGCTGAGGACCAGGGCGATGGGAATCAGCCTCAAGGCCACCTTGAACCCGCGAAACCTGACATCCACTAGGGAGAAGGTCATCAGACTGGCCAGCGATGCCATGGCGACCAGGTGCATGCCCTCGAAGGTGAGCCCCAGGCCGAGCCCGAGCCCCAGGCCCAGGATCATGAGAGTTGAGGGCATGTGGAGAATTCTCGACGCACCCGAGCCATTGGTCATACACCCTGCCTGAGAGATCCTGAGCCTTGAGATTGATTACCTATTTATAGACATAGCATCTCCTTTAAATGGTGACCTCATTACTGGTCGAGTTTCAGGTCAAGTCCGAACTCTGCCCCCTGGTCCGGTTGACGGAGGCCTTCAAGGAGGTGGAGGTCGAGTACATCGAGATGGCCTCCGTTTCCGATCATGAGTTCCTGGAAGTCTTCGAGGTGCGGGGTCCCCAAGTGAAGGAATTTCGAGAGGCGGTGACGTCAACCGAAGGCATCCATAAAGTCCAAGTCATTGAGGAGGCGCCCGAAAGGTTAGTGTGCCAGGGCATCATCGGCTGCAGGTGCATCCGCTCGCTGCTGGCCCAGCAGGGTTGGATTCCCTTGAGAGTGAGGGCATCGAAGGGCCTGGAGAGAGTCGCTCTGGGCGTCCAGGACTTGGAGGAGGCCCGAGACCTCGTGAACTTTGTCAAGTCCAACTACTCCGGCTTCGAGCTGCTGAGGATCACCTCTCGAGGTGCCCTGGGAATATCCTCCAAGCAGGACCTCAGGGCCTACAGTTTGACCGCGAAACAGGAGGAGGTGCTGCAGAGGGCCCTCTTCGCAGGCTACTTCGACCCTTACAGGAAGAAGACCGCCAAGGAGATCGCCAGGAGCATGGGCATCGACAGGAGCACTTTCTCCAGGCATCTGAGGACCGCCCTGAGAAGGGTACTTTCGGAGCTGCTGGATTAAGCCTTCATATAGCTGCAGCATAGTTGCAGTGTACCTTTAGGGATGGCTGTCCTCTTACAGTTGTCAGAGCTTCATGACAATGAGACTAGGTCCCCTCGAGACCCGAGTCCTGGGAACTCTCCGGAACTTGGGGAGCGCGCCGGCCCGGCGGGTGATCGACGCCCTGGGACAGCGAGGGAAGAGGGTCACCTACGCAACCGTGAGCACGGTCCTGGACCGCCTATACTCGAGGGGACTGGTTGGCAGGAACAAGGAGGACTTCAAGGGACGCTTCAGGTATGTCTATAACTACCTAGACATAAAGGAGGAGTTCCTCAAGTCGTTGGTAGAAAACGTCAGGTCCCTCCTAGGTGACGTTGACATAAGGGAGATTGAGGAGCACCTGGAGGCCGAGCCGCTCTGGGCGATGGCCGCCGGGGCGGTACACGTGTCCCGTCCCCCCATGCAGGATACTTTCCCGAGGCCGAGGGCACAACCGGCGCAGCAGGCATCCCTCTACATGGAGACCCTCCGCAGTCCCGTTAACCTCTCCAGGTTCCCAAGGCCTCGCGGAAAGGTCTACATCATACCGGGCAGATGCAAGGAGTGCAGCTTCTGCTGGGAGTTCTGCCCCCTGGATGTCTTGGAGAGTAGCGATGATGCCAACGAGAAAGGCTATCGCTATCCTAAGGTGAAGGAGGGGAAGGAGGACGCCTGCGTCAACTGTGGGATGTGTAGAGACGTGTGCCCCGAGTTCGCCATCTTTACGGTGGAGGTGGAAAAGGTTGCCTGATCAGCGGCCTGTGATGACGGGAGAGCACTTCATGAAAGGCGATGAGGCCCTCGTGGAGGGATCCATCGCCGCTGGCTGTCGGTTTTACGCAGGCTATCCCATAACACCCTCTTCGGAGATCGCCGAGAGGATGGCTTGGAGGATGCCCCTGGTGGGCGGCGACTACATCCAGATTGAGGATGAGATGGGAAGTCTGGCTGCAGTCATAGGGGCGTCGTGCGCAGGAGCGAAGGCCATGACCGCTACATCAGGCCCCGGTTTCTCCCTGATGATGGAGCATATCGGTCTCGCCATCATGCTGGAGGCCCCCTGTGTCGTCGTCGATATCCAGAGAGGCGGTCCAAGCACCGGCCTGCCAACCCTGATGTCTCAAGGCGACATGATGCAGGCGCGTTGGGGCTCTCACGGGGACTACGAGATGGTGGCATACGCCCCTGGCACCGTCCAGGAGATGTTCGACTTCGCGATCAAGGCTTTCAACACGGCGGAGAGGTTCCGAGTCCCGGTATTGGTCATGGGGGATCAGATAGTCGGGCAGATGACAGCCAGACTGGTCATCCCTTCGGAGGAGGAGATAGAGGTCTCCTACAGGCCCCTACCTGACGTTCCCCCAGAGGAGTACTCGCCCGCCGATGTTTCCCGCCTGGTCCCCCCCATGGTCCTGCCCGGCGAGGGCTATGGTCTTCACATGACGGCTCTCACCCACGACGAGTTCGGGTACCCCGAGACCAGCGCCTCTCGTCAGGAGTCACTGGTGCCTAGATTGATACGGAAGATAAAGGAGAACGAGCAGGACATTGTCGAGTATGAGGAAAGGCTACTCGATGATGCGGAGGTGGGCCTCGTGGTCTACGGGTCCATGAAGGGCCCCGGTTGGGAGGCTGTCCAGGCAGCCAGGAAGGAGGGCATCAAGGCCGGAATTCTGAGGCTCATCACGCCCTGGCCTTTCCCCAGGGAGCCTGTTGAGCGGCTATCTGAACGGGTAGCCGCGATCCTCGTAGCGGAGGTCAACATGGGTCAGATGGTGCACTCAGTGAGGGAGTATGCCCGATGCCCCGTGCATCACCTAGGCCACCCGGGGGGCCGCATCTTCCATCCGGATGAGATACTGAGGGCCCTGAGGAAGGTGATAACCTGAAGAGCGCGACAGTGACTGAGAGCCACCCTGAGGACGCGTTGTTGAGAGCCCATAGGTTGCCTCACATCTGGTGTCCAGGCTGCGGTCTGGGGAACGCCCTCAGATGCTATGTGGAGGCCATGGAGGCCTCCGATACGCCTCTGGACAAGCATGTTTGTGTCTCGGGCATCGGTTGCAGTGGCAGAGCAGCGGGGTACGTCAATGTGGACTCCTACCATACAACCCATGGGAGGCCCATCCCCTTCGCGACCGGTCTGAAACTGGTGAGGCCAGAGCTTGAGGTGACAGTCTTCTCCGGAGATGGGGATTTGGTCACCATCGGTGGCAACCACCTCATCCATGCTGCCCGTCGGAACCTCGACCTCAACGTCCTGTGCGCCAACAACTTCAACTACGGGATGACCGGGGGTCAGTTCGGAGCGACAACGCCCTACGCTGCCCGGACAACCACGACGCCCTACGGGAACTTCGAGCAGGCCTTCAACCTGCCCCTCCTCGTGGCCGCCTCTGGTGCGACCTTCGTGTCCCGTTGGACCAGCCTCCACGTCCGTCAGCTCACGAAGGCGATCGAGAGGGCCTTCGAGGTCGACGGCTTCGCCTTCGTCGAGATCCTCTCCCCCTGTCCCGTGGGCTTTGGCAGGAAGAACGAGTTCGCCGACGCCCTGGCCGAGATGACACACTTCCGGGAGAAGGCCATCGTCCGACACGACGCCGACCTGCGGGAGGTCGGAATCACCATGAGGAGGGAGGATCCCATAATCCTGGGCAACTTCGTCGATGAGGAGAGGCCCTCCTACTTCGTTGGCAAGGACGATCTCCTAAAGAGCGTCCTGGAGGGGAGGGAATGAGGACCGAGATCCGCATGGCTGGTTTCGGCGGTCAGGGCATCATCACCATGGGCAAGATTCTCGGGAGGGCAGCTGTCATCTATGACAGGAGGCCTGCTGTGCTGACGGAGGACTACGGACCGGAGAAGATCGGTGGGTGGTCCAAGGCTGACCTCGTTTTGAGCGACGAGGAGATCCAATATCCTCTGGTGGACAGACTCGACATCTTCCTCGCCCTTTCTCAGGATGGATATGAGATGTTTCATCACACCTTGAGGGTCGATGGTCAGGCCTTATTCGAGAGCGACCTGGTGAACCCTGAGAAGGGGTGGAAGCAGAGGACGACTTTCATTCCGGCCCTGCAGACGGCCTCCGACATGGGCAAGAAGGTGGTGGCGAACATAGTGATGATTGGTGCCCTGGTGGAGCTGACTCAGGTGGTCTCAGTCAAGGCTGCCAAGAAGGCCATTCTGGACAGCATTCCCAAGGGGACTGAGGATCTCAACGAGGCCGCCTTCTCCAAGGGAAGAGAGCTGGCTAGGGAGGAGGGTGGCTGATGGCTGACAGGGTCGTCGTCATCGGCGGGGGCATCGCAGGCATCCAAGCAGCCCTGGATCTGGCTGAGGCAGGATGCAAGGTGAGCCTGGTGGAGAGGGAGTCCTCTATCGGCGGCAAGATGGCCGCCCTTGACAAGAACTTCCCAACCCTTGACTGCTCCATCTGTATCGAAGCCCCAAAGATAAGCGAGGTCATCCAGAACGAGAACATCGAGGTTCTCACGCTGGCGGAGGTGACGGAGGTCAGAGGAGTGGAGGGGGACTTCGAGGTCACCATA
>JAJISG010000003.1 GCA_022848835.1 Thermoplasmatota archaeon
CCAGGATAACAGATGTGGCCCTGGGTCGGAGGGTGTCCTTCGGCCACCTAATCCCATCTTACGCCCTTGAAAGTATGGATGAGGTACTCCTGCAGCAGGCCGTCGAGAGGACGCCGGGAGTCTCCCTTGCATATCTGCACCGGAAGGCAATGAAGGGCGAGGTTCGTCGACGGATCAAGAGGTTGTTGGAAGCCCTCGGTCTAACCTGTGTACGTGAGGGTGACCTGGAGCCCCTCTAGTGTCAGACAGGGAGCCTCCGCGATGGCGTGGGGTAAACTCTTTAAAAGAGTTGCCTGATATCTAGCCGGGAGGGGAGGATGCTAAAGGAATGTAGATCTCATGGCTTTTTCAGGGGGGAGATCTGCCCGAACTGTGGCAGCAAGGGGAAGTTCCTCCTGAATGAGAACGAGTTGGATCTCCTCGGCAGGACCTTGGCGGGAGTCCTCCGTCATTTCCCCCAGAGGTATGGCGTCGAGATGGATGAACACGGTTGGGTGGACCTCCGTGACCTCGTCACGGCCATCCAGATCAGACAGAGGAAGTTCAGGTTCCTGAAGCCCCATCACATCATCGCGTTGATTCAGACGGATCCGAAGGGCAGATATAAGTTCGACGAAGGCCGCGTGATGGCGACCTATGGCCACTCCATAGAGCTGGACCTTGACCTCCCCACGGAGAACATCCCATCGATCCTCTACTATCCCACGACGGAGGAAGAGTGCGGCATCCTGCTGGAGATCGGCCTGAGACCCGCCGACCGCCAGTGGGTCCACCTGAGCGATACGCTGGAGAGCGCCATGGAGGCTGGGCACGTGAGGACCACCAATCCGGTCATCATCGAGGTCGATGCGGAGAAGGCGCGAGAGGAAAGCGTCGTCATCAAGAAAGCGGGGAAGTTCATCTACATCACCACCGAGGTGCCTCCGGAATACCTCAGCCGTATGGAGGAAACGGAGGTCACGTAACTATTCTATCCAGCTGACCCCTTTCCAGAGCCCTCCTTATCTCCAGCGCGACCCTCCTGCCGGTGCTCATACGAGACCTCCAGAGGGTGTTCCCGTAGGGGTGGCCTAGGGACATGTGGACGTTGGTCCCGCCTCCGATGCGGGGCGACACGTCGTAGATGTAGAAGTCCATATCCTTGTCCACACACGTCTGGAGGGTGAAGGGGCCTATGACCCCTGGGGGGAAGTGTTCCTGAGTTGCCTTCACGTATGCCTCCGCCAGGGGGAACACCTTGCTAAGGAGGGACTCCCTCAGGGTGGCGGAGTTGTGACCACAGACGACGTACTCCGGGTACCTCTCCTCCTCCATCAGGGTCAACTGCTGCTCTGCAGGCAGCCTCACGTGGCCATCCAGGGAGGTTTCGAAGCGCCAGTCGATGCCCAGTAGCTCCAGCCTCTCCCCCGATTCCTCCATGGGAGAGTAGAAGAAGTCGAAGTTGAAGACTGGACCCAGGATGTACCTCTCCACCCTGGCGACATCCAGGTCCTCCCGCGTTATCACGCCCTGGTCCAGGAGCTTTTCGGACTTCTCCTCATACTCCTCTTGGCTTGCGGCAGTGAAGAAGCCCCTCTCCAGCCTCTTCACCTTATGGGGTAGCTTCACAATAGCTAGGGAGTCTATCTCCTCCGGGGTCTTGAAGAGGCGAGGGAAGGGGAGTCCAGCCTTCTCCAGGATCCAGTAATATCCCCGCTCCTCCGTCCTCTCCTCCGACCTGAGGAGATTGCGACTTCCCACCAGGGGCAACAGGAAGGAGTCCTCCACCTCCTCCAGGCCCACATACGACACGAAGGACCGGTTGGGCACGAAGAGAACGTTCTTCCGGCGGAGCGTGTCCTGGACCTCTTGTGTGATGGCCTCCTTGAAGGATTTGAGGACTATGGCCTCATCTACCACCCCCTTGAGCAGCCTCCCGGTTTCATCCCTTACGGCCTTGAAGTAGCGGACATAGGGTTCCTCCCGCCCCGCCTGGCACAGGGTTATGGTCCTGAAACCCTCCTCCACAGCACCGTCGCATACATCTAGAGCCGAGTGGGATGCCAGGACCCCCACTTTCACCTTCTCGCTATCATACCCCTCAAGCACCTCAAGAATAGCATCCCTCTGGATCATAGGCGATCACGGCTGCATATCTCCGTCGCTATTAAAGTTCCCTTGACGGAGGAAATGTATTCTAGCGGGGGTGTATTGGCGTCCGAGATGAACAGGGAAGCCAAGCCTTCGGGGTGGGGTCTCCCGGAAGAGCGCTATCCCCAAGGGAGATTGGACCGATTCCTTGACCTCCTGGAGGCACGTGGAATGGGGAGGAGGGAACCGCAGGAGGTCCCGAAGATGTCCGCCGCCCCCTCCAGCGAGCTACTAGAGGAGGACGTCGAGGCTCTGAAGATCATCACTGAGCTTACCTTGGAGGAGGATGAGAGAATAAGCCACTCCATCGGCAAGAGCTACCGGGATCTGCTTGGAGTCAGGCTAGGCCTTCCAATCGAGGCTACTGACGCCGTCGCCCTCCCCAGGAACGTCGACGAGGTAAGGCGCATCGTCGAGTTCGCATCTGCCCGGGGGATAGCCATCGTCCCTTTCGGGGGCGGAACCTCTGTTCTAGGAGGCCTGCGCCCCCTAAGAGGAAACCACAGAGCCGTCCTCACGGTGGACCTTCGTCGTCTCAACAAGGTGTTGGAGATCGATGATACCTCGATGCTGGCGCGGGTCGAGGCGGGAATCCTGGGTCCGGAGTTGGAGGAGAAATTGCAGTCCAGAGGTATGACCCTCGGCCATTATCCTCAGTCCTTTCATTTCTCCGTCCTGGGTGGATGGATTGCCACTCGCTCCCGTGGCCACCTCTCGGGCCGCTACGGTGGTATAGAGGACATGGTCCAGGCCGTCAAGGTAATCACCCCTACGGGGGAGCTGGCCACAAAGGGAATACCAGCGCGTTCAGTAGGCCCGGAGCTGAGAGAACTGATCCTGGGATCCGAGGGCTCTCTCGGAATCATCGTCGAGGCCGTGCTCAGGGTGCGCAGGAAAGCCGAGGCGACGGACACAAGAGTCGTCCTATTCGATTCCTTCTCCGGAGCGCTGGATGTCTGCCGCAAAATGGTGCAGGCCGGTATCAAGCCAGCGCTGGTCCGCATCTCTGACGAAGAAGAGTCGGCAATGATCATGGCCCTCGCGGGACTGGAGGCTGAGGACACTCCCTCCTTGATCCTCCTGGGCTTCGAGGGGTCCAGACTGGAGGTTGTCTCGGGCATGAAGGGGGCTTTGAACATCCTGGCAGAAGCGGGCGGTGTGGACATGGGCCATGAGGCAGCCTCGGTATGGGAGGAGGAGTACTATAGGTCGCCCTACCAGCGAGATGAGCTGCTTGATCGCGGTTACTTGGTGGAGACTCTCGAGACAGCGGCGTCGTGGTCTCGCCTCTGGGACCTGTACGCGGGTGTCCACCGGGCTCTTCAACGCGTCAACGAGGAGCAGGGTGTCGAGGGTCTCAGCCTGTGTCATCTCTCCCACATCTACCGCGACGGTGGATCCCTCTACTTCACCATGATTGTGCCACAGCTCCTCGGGAGGGAAGTAGAGCAGTGGCAGAAGCTAAAGGAAGCTGCGACAGAAGTCATCATGCACGAGGGGGGCACCCTGAGCCATCACCACGGCATCGGAGTCGATCACCTCCAATGGATGAGGGAGGAGCACGGGGAGGCAGCTTTGAAGGCCTTGAGGGCGGTGAAGTCCGCCCTGGACCCCTCAGGAATCATGAATCCGGGGAAGGTCCTGGAGGAGGAAGATTGAGAGAGGAAGCCTTCAACTGGAGGGCTAGAGATGAGGTGCTCGGTGGCCTGGGGAAAGGGTACGATCTCATCATAATCGGCGGCGGCATAATAGGGGCCGGAATCTCCCTGGAAGCCTCGAAGCGTGGATATCGAGTTCTCCTCATCGAGAAGGGCGACATTGGGAGCGGCACCAGTAGCAGGTCCTCCCGCCTGATTCATGGAGGGCTCCGATACCTCAAGTACGGCAAGCTGAAGCTTGTCTTGGAGGCCAGCAGGGAGCGCTACCACCTATGGACCGCCTATCCTCATCTAGTACGTCCTATCGCCTTCCTCATTCCCTTCTATGAGGGTGTGGGGGAGGGACCCCTTGTCACACTCCTGGGTCTCTGGCTGTATGACCTGCTATCGGGCTACAGGAACTTTCGAAACCACAGGAGACTGAACAGGAAGGAGGTGCTGGCAGAAGAACCCCACCTACGATCCGACGGCCTTCTTGGGGGAGCAATCTACTATGACTGCAGTACCGACGACTTCCGATTGGTCCTCCTCAACGCCATTAGGGCCCACCTCACCGGTGCCGACATCCTCACCTATTCCAAGGTGGAGTCCTTGATCATGCGAGATGGCAGGCCAGGGGGAGTCCGGTTCAGAGATCTTCTGCATGGGGGGACACACGAGGTACTGGGTCGCGTGATCGTGAACGCCACAGGTCCCTGGGGCGATGAGGTCCGGCTCATGCTGCCCTCGAGCGAGAGAAGGTTGAGGCCCACCAAGGGGGTTCACATATTCGTTCCTCACTCCAGAGTGGGAAACAGAAACGCAGTGGTCATGAGGTCCCCAGATGATGAGCGTGTGGTCTTTGCAATGCCCTGGCACGACCTCACTCTGGTGGGGACAACTGACACAGACTATGAGGGGGACCCAGACGATGTGAAGGCAAGGGGAGAGGATGTGACATATCTACTGGAATCAGTAAACCACTCCTTCCCCCAGGCTAACCTGAAGGTTGAGGACGTTGTCAGCTCCTTCGCCAGCCTCAGACCCCTCATCGCCGAATACGGGATACCAGAATCCGAGGTTACTAGGGACATCAAGATTGTCCAGGATGCTCGCGGCCTGATCTCCATCCTCGGAGGGAAGCTCACAACCTATCGGAGAGCCGCGAAGAAGGTCATGCAGACGGTGGCTAGGCACCTCTCCCGAGAAGGCGGGACTCCCTCGAGACCCACACCACTTCCGGAGGTAAGTATCACAGAGGCGGAGCTCAGGGAGTTAAGAGCGAAGGCCTCGAACGAGCAGGCGTCTCTAGGCCTGGACCCGGAGGTGGTAGATCATCTCATCGCCTCCTACGGGCCGGCTTGCAAACATCTTCTCGATCACTCAAAGAATGATATGCTGAGGCGAAGAATAGTCCCAGGTCTGCCGTATATCTTTGCGGAGGTGGTCTACGCCGTGGAACACGAGATGGCCCTGAAACTTGAAGATGTTCTCCTTTGCGGCACAATAGTTGGCAAATGTCCCGTGGCGGTCGAGATGGTTCGGCGTCAAATTCGTCAGCAATGCAACTCTTGGAGCCCTTCGGATTTGCGCCAATTGTTCGAGTTGAAAACTCGACAGCTCCAATACGACCAGATCGTCGGGGCCGATTTCGTC
>JAJISG010000030.1 GCA_022848835.1 Thermoplasmatota archaeon
CGGTCGTCGGGATCCCTGGCCCGGTGTCCCTCACGAAGATCTTCACCTGGCTATCCACCCTCTGGATCTGCACCTGGAGTTGTCCCTGATCTCCCATGGCCTGGACGGCGTTTAGGAAGAGGTGCCGGAAAACCTGTCCTAGCTGATCCCGGTCTACCTGGACCTTCTGCAGGGATGGGTCAAACTGTCGATGGATGACAATAGAGGAAGGGCACCGGTCATCGCGCTGGAGAATTGCGAAGGTCTCATCAATGAGCTCGTGCAGATCCACCCCTTGAAAGTGGGGGGGACTGGGGCGCCCCAGGGCCGAGACCTCTGAGATGATCTCGTTGAACCATTGGGATCCAGACTGGATGATGTCCAGGAGTTCCGCATCCGGTCCGGTGATGTGGGGATTGGTTCGGAGTATCTGGACACAAGTACTGAGTGCTCCCAGAAAGTTGCGGGTCTCGTGGCTGACCGCAGCAGCAATCTCGCCCATGGTGGCCATCCGGGTCTTCCGGACCAGATCTGCCTGGGCGGCTAAGAGCTCCTCATGGGAACGCAGCAAATCCTGGTAGCGGTAAGCGTTCTCGAGGGCGATCGCCACCTGCTGGGCAAAGGAGGCGAAGAGCCCCATTTCATCTTGATTAAAGCGGTGCGGTGTCCGGGTAAGGATCTAGAGAACTCCTGCCAATTTTTCTTCACAAACGAGTGGGACGCCCAGGAAGGAAATCAACCCTTCTTGATCTACCAGGTGCCGAGGGATGAGGTGAGGGTCTACTCGGAGATCCTCAACGGCAATGGGACTTCGACTGGCCGCCACCCTGCCCACGACCCCCTGACCCACCGGGATCGCCAAGGTCTTTTCGGGGGCAGTCTTATCCAAACCGTAACTCCCCAGCGAAATCAGGACCCCGTCCTCCTCGTGGAGCTGCCACAGTTGAACCACCATTCCTTCCATCAGCTCGCCCACCGCCTGCAAGACAACCTCTACAATTCGCCGGGGGTCCAGGGTTGAGGTGATCACCTGACTGACCTGTGTGAGGGCCTCAAGTCTGTCTGTCTTGAGTTTGGTTTTTCTCTGTGTCCTCACTTCTGCTCCTGACGTCTTAAGTAGCTGGCCACCGTCTCTAGAAATCCCTGCTTATCGATTGGCTTTGTAATGTAGCCATCGCAGCCGGCCTCCGATGCCCGCTCCGCATCGCCTGTCATCGCATAGGCCGTGAGCGCGACAACCGGGATGTCCTTAGTGGTCGCATCCTGCTTGAGGATCTGAGTCGTGGTGAAGCCATCTAGTTCAGGAAGCTGCAAATCCATGAGAATGAGATCCGGTGCATGGGCCTTAACCAGCTCTAAGGCTTCTCGGCCGTTTGTTGCCTCGTAGACGATATACCCTTCAGATTTCAGCAGGAACTGGGCAAGCCTTCTATTCATAACATTGTCTTCCACCAAGAGGATCTGCTCGCCCGCCATCTCAGGCCCTCCTTTCTCCTTCGGCGCGTATCCGCTGGAGCTTGATAATCTCGCGCAATAGTTCCTCCGGGGCGAATGTCCCCATTTGCATGATGGGGGCGGCCTGATTGCTGAGCTTCTCTTTGTCCTTGTCCACAGCGTTACCCACTTTCGCAGGAAGCCGGCTCACGTCGCGCCTCTAAGGGCAGGGTGAAGGTAAAGGTGCTTCCCTTTTCCACCTCGCTCTCTACCCAGATCCTTCCCCCATGCATTTCCACAAACTTCTTGGCGAGTGTCAGGCCGAGGCCGGTCCCTTCATGTTGCCGCGCTGCCGACATCTCCACGTGCTGGAACTCCTGAAATATCCGCTCCTGATCCCCCGGTCTGATACCGATCCCCGTATCTCTCACGGAAAACTCCGCCCATTCCTCTGTCGCCGAAGCGTGGACATACACGTTGCCACCCTCTGGGGTGAACTTGATGGCATTACTCAGGAGATTATACAGGATCTGTTTGAACTTCACCGCGTCGGCGTTGAACGTGGACAGGTGAGGATCGAGGGTCACCTCGATAAGGATGCCCTTCTTGGTGGCCAGAGGCTTCAAGATTTGCAGTACCTCTTCCAGGACATCCTGCACCGAAAACAACCCCGGGCTCAAGGTCATCTTCCCGGCCTCGATCTTTGAGAGGTCGAGGATCTCATTTATCAGTCCCAGCAGGTGCCTCCCACTGGCGAGGATGTTCCCCAGAAACTCCCTCCGCTCCTCGAGACCCAGATCCCGTAGGGATTCGTCTGAGAGTATCTGCGAGAAACCAATGATGGCGTTCAGTGGCGTCCGAAGTTCGTGGCTCATGTTCGCGAGGAACTCCGACTTGTGGCGACTGGTCGTCTCTAGCTTGACATTGATCTCACGGAGCTCCTCCTGCTGCAGGAGAAGCTGCCGATTCAACCTGTCTAGTTCGTCGGCATGGGTGCGAAGCTCCCCTTCCCTCTGCTGGACTGACTCAGCCATGCGATTGAATGAATCGGCGAGGTCCCCGATTTCATCCTTTGACGTAATGGCGACCTGAGAGCTTAAGTCTCCTTCCGCAATCCGCTTCGCCGCCGTCGCTAATTGCCTGATCGGCCCCGCAATTACCCTCACCAAGAAGACGGTTACGCCGATCCCGGCGAAGATGACGAGTACAGTTAAGAGTGCGATAGTTCGATA
>JAJISG010000031.1 GCA_022848835.1 Thermoplasmatota archaeon
ATAGATTGAGACCCGAAGGGGATTTCGTGAGGAGTACTATGGGGGTGGCGAGTGGCCCTGTGAGCTTCATGAAGATCTTTGACGAGGCTACACAGCAAGTGAAACAGGGTGGGAAGCGGAGAGGAGCCAACATGGGAATTCTCAGAGTGGACCACCAGGACATCGAGGCATTCATCAAGTGCAAGGATGATACCAGCCAGATTACGAATTTCAATATAAGCGTCGGTATCACTGACGAGTTCATGAGGGCGTTTGAGGCCAACTCTAAATTCCCCCTCAGGAATCCAAGGAATGGCGAGGTAAAGAAACATGTGGATGCTCGTGAACTTCTCCAGAGGATAGCAGACTCGGCCTGGCGGACCGGAGAGCCGGGCCTCTTCTTCATAGATGTAACCAATGGGACAAACCCCACGCCTCACATCGCCCGCTTTGAGGCCACAAACCCCTGCGGAGAACAGCCTCTCCTGCCCTTCGAATCGTGCAACCTGGGATCAATAGACTTGGAGAAGCACCTCACGAAGGGCACTGGTGGATGGGAGCTGGACTGGGACAGGTTAGAGAGGACTGTGAGGCTTGCCACCCGATTTCTGGACAATGTTATCGACATGAACAGATACCCCATCAAGCAGATTGAAGAGATGACGAAGAAGACGAGGAAAATTGGACTGGGTGTTATGGGTTTTGCTCGTGTCCTTTTCAAGTTGAGAGTTCCCTACGATTCGGAGAAGGGAGTCGAAGTGGCCAGGAAGATCATGAAGTTCATCCGAGACATCGGTTACGATGAGTCTCAGCGGCTTGCAGAGTCGAGGGGAGTCTATCCCGCGTGGGAGGGCTCCGTCCATGAGAAGACGGGGCTACGCATGAGAAACTCCTATGTGACAACAGTCGCGCCTACCGGGACCCTGAGCATGATCGCGGACACTTCCGGCGGCTGCGAGCCCGAGTTCTCCCTGGTATGGTACAAGAACGTGATGGATGGAGAACACCTCCCTTATGTATTGGACTATTTCATAGAGGTTGCCAAGGAAGAGGGATGGTGGTCAGATGACCTCTTGGAGAAGATCCTTGAGAATGGAGGCTCGTGTCGAGACTTGTCAGAGGTACCCAGACACTGGCAGGAGGTATTCGCGGTCTCCTTCGATGTGAGCCCGGAATGGCACGTCAGAATGCAGGCGGCCTTTCAGGAGTTCTGCGATGCCGCGGTCTCTAAGACCATAAACATGCCCAATGAGGCCACGGTGGAGGACGTCATGAAGGCGTACCTCCTGGCTTACAAGCTGGGCTGCAAGGGCATCACCGTCTACAGAGATGGGAGCCGGGAGCAACAGGTTCTCAATGTCGGAGTATCGAAGCCCGAGAAAGCAGGGCCGAAAATAACGGATCCTCGTCCCCGACCCGACGTCATTCGGGGGACCACACAGAAGATATCCACCGGCTATGGTGCTCTCTACGTCACAATCAACGAGGATGACCATGGTCTTTTCGAAGTCTTCGCTCAGATCGGCCGAGGAGGCGGCTACACAGGGTCTTTCACGGAAGCCGTGGCACGCCTCATCAGTCTATGCTTGCGGACCGGAATCCCACTCGACGAGATCATAGATCAGCTCGAGGGCATCAGAAGCCCCAGGTTGGGGTGGGACCACCAGGAGAAGATATACTCAGTGCCCGACGCCCTCGCCAAGGCCCTCAAAAGACACCTGAGTGGATACTCTCAGGAGACACTGCTGCCCAGGGTGGACAGCTTCCAAGAAGATAGCGCGCAGCTCGATGATGAGCTGGAGAAGGAATACAGGGACGACGCCGATCTTATGGTGAGGAAGGGCCTGAACCCAGAGTGCCCAGAGTGCGGCAGTCCCCTGATCATGGAAGAGAACTGCACGAAGTGCCGGCATTGTGGGTTCTCCGAATGCTAGACTCCCCCAAGTAGACCATGTGGGAAGGGCAGGAGCAATCCGATGCTCCGAAGCCCTTCACCACTTTTTTTGCGACGCGGAAGAGGTACTGACTGATGGCGCACTCGGGCGGGTTGTCAGCGGGAATCACAGTGGCCCACGCCCTCGCGGCATGAGGGGTGATGTAATCGATGTGCCACCGTGTCCTCTTGTCCCGGCGCAGGTGTCTCAACACCCTGGCTTCGAGCCCTCGCCTCGCCGAACCCACATATGCATAGAGCCCGGGGGAGAACTGGATGACGCCTAGACTGCCTACCTCGACATGAACGCTCTCGAGGAGCTCAACGAAGAGTATGTAGGCTCCACCTACCGTCATTCGGATTACTCGAAGTTCGAAAATCCTTTTAAAAGGACCGCCGAATTCCCTTAAGATGACCACCCTTCTAGCGACCGTACGTCTGGATGATGGAGAAAGCCAGGTGTTAGAGAGAGCTGCAACCCACCATCCGGTGGTTTACTTCCATGAGCTCAAGGGCTC
>JAJISG010000032.1 GCA_022848835.1 Thermoplasmatota archaeon
GGTGATGCGCGAGTAGATATTGCCGAAGAGCTGCAGATTGAACAGCGAGGCGGCGTGGTCGACGTCGTCGAAGACGTAAGCGGTGGTCTGGTAAATGGGTGTGGCCCGCCTTAAGTCTTCCAGTAACTTATCTCTCAGGAAGCGATTGTATCGAGTGCCCGCTGGATGGTAGGTGGCCACCACTGGCGTCTCCTGGAACTCAAGGTCCCTCTCCCGCTGATCGCTGACATTCTCCCCTCGGCCTATGAGGGAACGGAGGCCGAATTTGCCCAGAGTCACGATTACTGATGGGCGCACGCATTCTATCTGTCGGAGAAGGTAGGAGCGGCATGCCTCCATCTCGTCTGCTCTAGGGTTCCGATTGTCGGGTGGCCTGCACTTGACCGCGTTGGTGATGAAGACCTCTGATCGATCAAGCCCTGCCTCCCGGAGGGCCTCGTCCAATATCCTACCAGCCATTCCTATGAACGGGCGGCCCTCCTCGTCCTCCTGTCTCCCAGGTGCCTCCCCTATCAGGAAGAGGGCGGCCTTCCGAGGACCCTCTCCCGCGACTGCCATCGCCCTACCCACGTGGAGGCGACACAGTGTACAGCCTCTCGCTTCGTAGGCTATCTCCTCGAGGCTACCAGAGGCATTCATGAGGTTCATCCCAGCTTCAGAGGTCCAAGGCTCGCAACGGTCCTTGGGGTCGAACTTTCGTTCAGGACTGAGGAGGGAGCAGACCTCGGGCGTATGTCCTACTCGAACTCTTCCATGATGGTCTCGTAGTCCCACTTCTCAGGGGACAGGTCCTGGAACACCAGTGGCTCCTCAACATTCGGGAGTATGAGCTCCTCATACGACCTTGGCGGCTCTTCGGCCTGATATATCAACCCGACAGGGATCTTCTCCGAGTTCAGGAGAAGCTCCATGGCCTTCGCTCTGTTTTGGGGCTTGTACTCCTCCTTGGCCAGCTTCCTGATGTTCTCCTTGAACCAGGAATATGTGTTCACCTTATTGAAGGTAACACAGGGGCTCAGATCGTCGACTAATGCGAAGCCTGGGTGTCTGATGGCGGCCTCTAGGATGGAGACGGTCTCCTTCATGTCTCCTGAGAAGGACCTGGCGACGAAGGTCGCTCCCGCAGTCAGTGCCAGGGCGCACCCGTCGATGGGGTGCTCTTGGGAGCCCTCGGGGGTCGTCCCTGATGGGAAGCCCATCTCGGCTGTCGGTGAGTACTGCCCTTTGGTGAGCCCATAGACCTGGTTGTTCATCACCACCATGGTGATATTCACATTCCGCCGGATGGCATGGATGTAGTGCCCCATTCCTATGGCATAGCCGTCGCCATCTCCAGTGGCGACGATGACTGTAAGCTTCGGATTGGCGATCTTGATGGCTGTGGCGACAGGCAGGGGCCTGCCGTGAATCGTGTGAAAGCCGTAGGCCTTGAAGTAGTCCGTAATCTTACTTGAGCATCCGATACCCGTCACGAGGACGACCTCTTCGGGGCGCAGCTCTAGGTTCACGATAGCCCGCTTAAGGGCGCCATTGAGGCCGAAGTCACCGCAACCAGGACACCAGGTCTCCGCATGTGCGTTGAAGTCCTGAATGGTGAGGTCATAGTCTGTGGCCGTCTACACCACCCCCCTGACTCCACTCACTATCTCACCTGGCGTGAAGAGCCTTCCATCATATCTGCGGATGCTGGAGACCGGTGCTACGCTACCCATGAGGCTGGGCAGCAGGACTGAGAGTTGCCCACTGT
>JAJISG010000033.1 GCA_022848835.1 Thermoplasmatota archaeon
CTATAACTTCAGGCGCTTGCCTTTTGGCTACGAGGACCCCATCCAGGGCAGTGCATTGCCTGGGAACGACGTGGGACTTGCCTTCAGGAGGGCCGTCGCCCACGTCATAGACAAGAGAACCATTGTCACATCGTTGTTGCAGAACTTCGGAGTACCCGGTCTCGGTGTCGTAAGCCCTTCCAACGTCCTCTACTTCAATACCTCCCTGCCTACATACGACTTCGACCTCAGCGTCGCAGAAGCGATCCTGGACCAAGCCTTGCTGGATAACCCCAGCATCTATCTGACGGGTCCTGACGGTGACTGCCAGCCAGATGGGGCGGGATGTCGTAGCTTCGCTAGGATCGGCACTAGCCAGATAGAGATCCTGACGCCTCAGGCGGATTATGACCCGATCCGCGCTGCCGCTGGTGCGCTTATCGCAGCGAACATGAGGGAAATTGGGATCAACGCAGTCTCAAAGCCAACAGCTTTCGGCCGGATCGTCGAGCTGGAGCGCGACGAGCAGAACTTCGACATTTACATCCTAGGTTGGAGGATCGGCGGGGCAGGACCACCAGATCACATAGAGTCCTTCTTCCACAGTCGTCACGACCAGATTGGGGGTGCCAACTCCATGGGGTATCGAAACCCCGTTTTCGACACCATCGTCGACGCAGCCCTTGCAGAGACCGACCCTGAGGAGGAGGTGAGACTCTGGAAGTGGGGCCAGGGCATCATATCGACAGACCTCCCCTATGACGTGCTGTACTACAAAACGAACATAGAGGCTTTCAGGGCGGACAGGATAGATTCCGACAGCTGGAGGGTGAACCCAGGTGGCTTCATATTCACCTTCTGGTCCTACATCTTGCTTGACCCAGCACCTGCTGGAGCAATTAAGGTGACCATCGCGACCCCCTCGGCTGTGGCCTCAGCCGCAGACGCGAGCGTCGTGGTGACGGTAAGAGACCCAGAAGGGACCAGGATTGCGGGTGCCGACGTAGCCCTCAATATCCTGACTGGCCCAGGTACCCTTTCAGCGACTTCAGGTACAACCGATGGCAACGGCGAGCTCGAGGTGACCTTCACGGCGCCTACTCTGGCCGCCACGGACAGCCAGGTGAACACCTTCATCGAAGTGACGGCCTCTCATCCAGACTTCGGCACAGGACCTCCAGCCACAGCCCTTATCGCGACCTTCCCGCCAGGGGCGCAGTTCCTGAGCCTCTTCGTAGACTTCCCCTTCGGGAACGCTGTGAGCGAAGGTACTACCAGCATCTTTGACGTAACCGTCAGGGATGAGACTGGACTGCCTGCTGACGGGGCCAGTGTGGTCGTTACCGTAAGCCCAGCTGCGACCATTACACCCTCGACCTTCACGACCGGTGCAACGGGTGAGCAGTCGGTGACCTTCGAGGGGCCAATGGTGGAGGCGGACCAGGCCCACACCATAACCATCGCGGCCGACAAGACGGGATATGCGCAGGGATCCATAGAGGTCACGATTACCGTCCTGGACATCCCACCGCCACCGGCAGCTCCGATACCGCTTGAGATACCGCTGATCATCGGAGCCGCGGTGGGTGCCGGGGCGGCGGGAGGAATCTACGTGTGGTACCGGCGCAGGAGAGGGTAGGGACTCCCTCTCCCCTTTACTTTGTCTGAACCGCCGAGTTACGTTCGAGACCTGATTTCCCTGCTCTTCGAGAGACTGTAGGAGTTCCCCAGCTCATTCCAGCTGAATTCGGAATCAAGAAAGGTTAAAGAGGATGAATGGCATGAAATTTCTGGAGGCAACGTGATGGGCCTGAAGGTGTACTTGGCAAAGAGGGCCGTCTACACCTTCATCACGATTAGCGTCGTCCTTCTCCTGATGTTCATTCTCTTCAGGCTTATGCCTGGAGATCCTACGTCATTCCTGATCGAGCCTGGCATAACCCCTATTGAAAGGGAACAACTGAAGGTGGAGTTTGGATTCTCGAGATGGGAGGACGCCCCCGGAGTCTACAAGGAGGGTAGCTTCACCGCTGCTGAGTCG
>JAJISG010000034.1 GCA_022848835.1 Thermoplasmatota archaeon
CTTCTCATCGGCCTCATCGGGGTGGTCTCTCTCTACTCCTACGTGGGCCCTCCCCTTCGTCTGGCCTACCATGGAGTGGGGGAGTTCGTGGTGGGCCTCAACTTCGGCCCGATCATCGTGCTTGGCACCTACGTGGTGCAGACAGGAGGTATCGATCTCACAGCCCTAATGGCCTCGATCCCCATCGGTCTGCTGGTGACTGCCATCCTGTGGATTAACGAGTTTCCCGATGTAGAGGCGGATCTCTCCGTGGGTAAGCGTACGATGATGGCCAGGCTTGGGAGGAAGCCCTCCGTCAGGGTCTACGAGGCCCTCCTGGCATCAGCGTACCTCGTGGTGGTCGGTAGCGTGCTCATCGAGCTTCTGCCCCTGGGATCCCTCCTTGTCCTGTTGAGCCTACCCATTGCAATGAAGGCGGCGGGGCATCTGAGGACTCACTACGAGGACCCTCACGCCATGATACCCGCCAACGCCCTCACCGTCCTCCTTCTGCCCGTCTTTGGCTTGCTTCAGATAGCGGCCATCTTCGCTGTGGCCCTCATTTAGGCAGGTGCTAGGGCCTGACGATTTTTCTGGATGGCCACGAAGTGAGTACTGTTGGCCAACTGCCTGGAAGGAGACCCGAGCGGTCGGCCTCTGAAAGTTCGCGGGGAGTCCTCAGTCTGACCCGGTAACGACCTTTATGCCAAGATTCCCCAAGAGCTTAGTATAGTCGTCATCATCCATCCATGGGACCTTGAGGTACTCCAGGATCTCCTCCTCCTTCATGCCTATCCGCCGAGCCTCTTCGACAGCCACCTTGTAGGCCTCGATTTCCGTCGGTCGATCGGGGTAGTCGATATCCTCTGGGAAGAACTTCCTGCCGTCTTGGAACTGCCTGACGTGTACGAGCTCATGTATGACATCGAGATAGAGCTCCCGCTCCTCTCCATTCCTCAGGTAGTGAGTGCTCACGATGAGATGACCGTCCTCTTCACTGACTCCCATGAAACCAAAGCGGGAGGAAAAGAACTCCACCTTGAGGTCTTCCAGCACCTTCTCTGTCTGGGGGCCGAAGCGGTCCCTGACCGCCCTGACTTTCTCAAAACCCTGGAAGTAGTCGACAAACCTGTGTAGCTTGATAGGGGCGTCTCGGCGAATGGTGACTCCCAGCATGTTCGAGCCCAAAGGGGGGCGTTGCTTTTGGACCTTTCGGGGGAGATGGGCCTAGATTGCTCTACGCACATGCACTGGCTCCACCATCACCTCATCCGCTTCAACAGGTAGGGCCCGCCCAGATCCTCGGTGAATCCCCACTTCCGGTAAAACGGCATCATGTCCGAGAGGCAGCAGATATCCAGCTGTCCCACAGATTTCAGGGATGGGTGGTCAATTATGGCCTCCATTAGGACGCGACCCAAACCTCTGTTCCGAGGCGAGGCCTCCACGATCATATGAAGGATCAACACTCTGTAAAGGTAGTCGGTGAGGATTCGCGCAAAGGTAGCCAGGCGACCGTTTCAGTTTCGCAGAGTGCGACGATGACATCTGGATGGCGTAGAGGCGGGCGTGAACAGTTCGAGGGGACGTTCCCGACCTTAGACCCCTGTTTATCTCTGAGCGCCACTGGTCTCGAAATCCATTGCCCAACTGAGGAGTGGGATTAGGACCCGCCGCATTTCCTGGCCGCGCTGCGTGAGGCGGTACTCCACTCTTGGAGGAATCTCTGCGAAGGCTTCCCTTCGAACCAGCCCGAGAGTCTCCAACTCCTTCAAACGATCGGTCAGCGTTCGGGAGCTAACGAAGCGTAGCTCTGAGTGGATCTCGTTGAACCGCATTCGTTCGATGTTGCCAAGGACAGCGATCACGAAGAGGGTCCACTTCTTGCCAAGTACAGTCATGAGCCTATCCAAGGGGTAGATGCAGTACTCCCTAGCGCCCTCCCGAATCACGCATACGCTGTCGAGCTCCACCCTGCGAGGTCTTGCTTTACCTGACTGCAGCGGCTTCACCCTCTCTCACCAAGAGCTTATAAGGTGCGAGTAGACATCTAATATGATAAGTAAAGCTGAAGTAAGGAGAAGATCAGATGGAAAACGAAAGGCAAGAGCAAGGAAGGCGCAGAGACATACTACCCGGCTACCGGCTCTTCCTTATCCCCAAGGAGGTAGAGCAATATGAGTGAGAACGGAGTATTCGATGCTTCCACCCAAGATTGGGATAGGGAAGTCCTGGGATCCGACCTCCCTGTCGCCGTCGACTTTTGGCACGAGAACTGCAGTTGGTGCATTCGACTAGATCCCGTGTACAAAGAGGTGTCTCAGGAGTATCAAGGCAAGATGAAATTCGCCAAACTCCACGTCTTCAATGAGAGTGAGATCGCGAACCGCTATGGTATCATGGGTACGCCGACGATCAAGTTCTTCTGCCGCGGACAGGAGGTGTATGAGATCGTTGGCTTTCGACCGTCACAGGCCCTTAAGCAAGAGATTGATAGGGTGTTGTCCACCTACCGGGAATGCCTAGAGTCAATTACACCCGTGAAGGAGTAGGAGTTGAGCATTCGTTACACAGCTGAGGGATTGTATGGTCAGCGAATTCACTAGAGGAGGTCGGTGCCTCTATCTGTGTCAGGAATGCGATCTTGGTTACGAGAATCGGGACTTGGCCGAAGCTTGCGAGGCCTATTGTTCTAGCCACCAGTCCTGCTCCCTAGAGATCACGCGTCACGCGGTTTGAGAACTGTATCGGCCCTGGACCAAGTGGTGGGCTTCAAGGATATTTCCGTCACAGATCTCGCAATGATTTTGTATGGAATATGTTTGAGTGGCGAAGTCGAGAGAACATGGATAATGAGTCGGTCACGTGGTAATCTATCGACGAAGGGCAATCCGTGGCCCCTTTCCTCTCGTTCCAAACCGATAAATACCGTTGTGTTAGTGGCCCTCCCATGCGTGCGGAGATCGCCTTCTCGATTATGGGACTCTCCAAGTCCTACAACGGGTTGAAGGCTGTAGATTCACTTAGCCTGGAAGTCAGAAAAGGAGAAATCTACGGCTTTCTCGGCCCTAACGGCGCGGGTAAGACGACGTCGATAAAGATGGTTCTAGGCCTTACCTACCCCGATCAAGGGAAGGTGCTGATTGATGGCATGGACCTCTCCCAGAGGCCCCACACGATCAAGAAGCGTATAGGCTTCCTGCCGGAAAGGGTAGCCTTCTACAGCAACCTCACAGCCCTCCAGACCCTCGAATTCTACGCCTCTCTCAAGGGACAGGCGAAGGAAAGTCTGACCGATCTGCTTGATTCCGTTGGATTGACGCCATTTGCGGACAAGAAGGTAAGTACCTTTTCCAAGGGGATGGTACAGCTGTTAGGCGTTGCTCAGGCCATGATAGGGAATCCTGCTCACCTCATCCTCGACGAGCCTACCACGGGCCTTGATCCCAACTGGACACGTGTCGTAAAGGATCGTATCAGGGTTGCCAACAGATCCGGAACTACAGTGTTCTTCTCCTCACACAAACTCAGTGAGGTCCAAGAGCTCGCACACCGAGTCGGGATCATCGACAGGGGAAAACTCGTCGCCCAAGACACTGTGGAGAACCTCGGCAGTGGCCTGGATATGAAGCCCCGAATCAGGCTTTCCCTCGAAGTCGAACCCGATGTCGCGGAAAGGAGCCTCGCAAGCCTGGAGGGTGTGGAGGAGGTCTACACCGAAGGCAACGAACTCGTAGTGGTATGTGATCATGAGACAAAGGTAAAGGTACTGACCCATCTAGAGGGGGCTGGCATATCCGTCAAGGACTTCAGGACAGAGGAGCCCTCGTTGGAAGAGGTGTTCCTGAAACTCACGGAGAGCTCGAAGAGGTCGATCCGGTGATCCCCTCCGAGGACACTCGCCGGCTCATCGACTTTCGGTCTGTCTGGGCCGTGGTGAAGAAAGAGTTCCTCGACAACGTGAGGAACAAGTGGATTATCGCCATCTCAGTGATATTTATCATCCTTGCGTTAGTGGTATCCTACTTCGGCGCTGCTCAGGCGGGGGGTGGCGCGGGTTTTCAGGGTCTTTCCGATACGGTTACGGGCATGGCTGGCATTGAGGTCTTCATAGTCCCGATCTTGGGCCTCATGCTCAGCTACGCGGCGGTCGTGGGCGAGAAGGAGAAGGGGTCTATCCTGCTGTTACTCTCCATGCCGATCACTCGGCTCGAGACAATACTCGGCAAGTTCCTGGGGCTCGCATCGGTGATGATGGCGGCGATTATTTCCGGCCTCGGAATTTCGGGTGCCGTTATCATGGTCACCGCGGGTACCGAGGGCTGGGAAAACTACCTTCTCTTCATCCTCGGTTCGATGGTTTTCGCCCTCGCCTTCCTGAGTGTCGGTCTGCTATTGTCCACCATTACGAAGAGGCGGAGTACGGCCATGGGCCTAGCCGTCTTCCTCTGGTTCTTCTTTGCCATGATCTTCGATCTCGTCTTGATAGGGGTATATGTGGCCACGGGGGGCAGCCTCAGTTTCCAACCTGGGCAACAGCCGATGCTGCCGAATTGGTACTATGCAGTGGCCTCCACCAATCCAGTGGACGCCTTTCAGTTCTTCACTTTCAGAGCCTTCGGCATTACCCAGAGCTTCGGAGCCCCTTTTGATCTCCCCTCCTTCGTGACTTTGAGCACAGCTGCCCTGTCGATATTAT
>JAJISG010000035.1 GCA_022848835.1 Thermoplasmatota archaeon
TCAGTGGCGGCTGTTCTGGGATGGCTTACCAGATGGACTTCGTTCGAGAAACAGCCTCTGATAAGGACATAGTATGGGAATCGGGGGAGGTGAAGGTGGTCCTGGATCCCATGACGGCCCTATACATCATGGGCTCGGAACTGGACTATAAGGAAGGCCTCATGGGAGCGGGATTCAAGATTAACAACCCGAATGCCAAGGCCAGTTGTGCATGCGGTGAGTCTTTTTACGTGTAAGGATGGCCATGACCGAAGTACTGGACCTGACGGAGCTTCTGGGCAGAATCGAGCTTGACACCTTCGAGGAGAAGCTACAGGAGCTGGACCTATCCCCCTATATGGGAAAGAAGGTCCAGATGAGGGGTTGTGCCCCTGTCTGGGCCCATCTGGCCGTAGCGGCGAAACTGATTGGCAACGTGGAGGAGCTGGAGTTCCTCGTTGACGATGGAAGGGAGGGCAAACCCCTCAAGGTATATAGGCGGGAGTAGCCCTCTTTCTCAAACCTGACAATGGGGTCGGGGGTCTATAAATAGACAGCTTGCGACTTCTAACACGTTGAGCTGAAATCTGGCACCGTGAGTTTCTGGGGGTGCTAACCATTGCTGGTGGGTGACACGCAGGACGAGGAAACAGAGGCACTCTGCACGGTCTGCGGGGGCGTGCTGAAGCGGAATGGGGAGTGCACCGTCTGCGGCGCCCGCCAGGAACTGAAGGATAGTGAGGCACAGGGGACCCCCCTCACTCCCGCCAAGGGCTCCAAGGACGCCTTTCTAGACGCGGTGAGCAAGATACCGGGTCTAGGTCCTGTCAAAGCCGAGGCCCTCTACAACAGTGGCTATAGCGATGTGGAGCTTTTGGTCAAGGCCACTGTGGAGGAGCTGGCGGCGATCGAGGGGCTCGGTGAGACAATGGCTCAGAATGTTCACAGGCACCTCCATCCGGCAGAGGACTCCAAGGGGGAGGGAAAAGAGGCGGTCCTGGAGATGTGGCTGAAGGGAGAAGCGGATGACTTGGATGCTTGGCTCGGGGTCGAAGGAGAGAAAACGAGTGGAGAGAAGACTGATGAGGAGGCGACAGAAGGGAAGGAGGACGGGGCACCAGTTGAGGGGAAGATAGAGGCGGAGGAAGCCAAACCTCTAACCACCGAAGCTCGCCCCACGGAGGGCTCCGTCGATGCCCTTCGCAGATGGCTGCTGGGAGACGAAGAGGGACTGGAGGCGTGGCTTTACCAGCCGACACCCGAAGGTGAGGGTGGGGATTTGGCGGTTTCCGGGGAGTACGAGGGTGGTGAGGAGGTCGCCCAGCTGAAAGCTGAGCTGACGGAGCTGAAGAGGGCCATCAGGTCCGAGCTCGCCAATGTCAAGGAGGGTAAATTCGATCCAATTGGCTACCTGGAGGAGATCGCTAGGCTAAACAGAAAGCTTCAACAGGAGGTCATGACCCGGAAGGAGCTGGAGAGCGATCTGGAACATATGGAGAAGTCCTCCAAGGCGGTCATCAAGTACGTCAAGTCCCAGAAGAGCCAAGAGGAGGGTCCTGAGGCCAAACGCAGGCTCGAGGAGGAGCGGCACGCTCGAAAGAAACTGGATATCGAGGTGAAGAAGTTACAGTCCCTCCTAGACGGAGCTAACAAAGAGATGCAGGAGCGTTTGAAGGGTCTACCTGAGGACATCAAAGACATCAAAGAGGCGGAGAGGCGACTTGCGGAGAAGGAGGCAGAGCTGATTGCCAAGGAGGAGGAGCTCAGACTCGCGGAGGAGAAATCTGGATCGAAGAAAGGTGGGGTGACGAAGGCGGAGCTGGAGCAGAGGCTTCAGGCGGAGCTCACCGAGAAGGAGAGGGACTTCCTAGACAAGGAAGGCGATATGAAGAAGAAGATTATCGAATTGGAGGGGGAGGTGGGGAAGCTCAGGATTGAGGCAAAGCTAAGGGCTGCGGCAATAGAGCTGACCGCTATGCCAGAGGAGGGTATGGATGAGACGCTGGTTGAAAAGGCTGCCGATCTTCAGACGAAGGAGAGGGAGCTCCTGCTCAGGGAGGAGGAGGTTGCCCGGCTGAAGGACGATCTGATCATGAAGGCGCAGGAGATTCAGAAGATCAGAGAACCGATGACCTACAAGGAGGAAGAGCTGCTCAGGCAGGAGGAGGATCTCATCTATCGGGAGAAGCTCCTTCAGGCGGACAGGAGGAAGATGGAGGCAGCAAAAGCTCAACCAGGGAATGTGGAAGAAGTGGCCCTGAAGGAGAGGCTCGAGTCCCTCAAGATGGAGATTACGAAGAAGGAGGAGGTGGTCAAGGCTCGGGAGAAATACCTCGATGGCAAGATGAAAGAGTTGAGGCTGAGGGAGCAGGGTCTCATCGATGATGAGATAGAATCCCGGGAGGAAGATAGGATGTTGGAGATGAAACAGGAAAAGGCGAAGACAGGGACCCCTCGCCTGGACGATCTCCTTCTGGGTGGTGTACCCTTTGGGTCCAATGTCTCTGTGTACGGCCCACCTTTCATTGGAAAGGAGATCATCGTAAACGCCTTCATGAGCGAGGGGCTGAAGAAGGGAATCCCCGTCCTCTGGGTTATCACAGACAAGACTCCCGAAGATATTCGGGAGGAGATGCAGTACGTGTTATCGGGGTATGAGGAGTACGAGCAGCTTGGCTTGGTGAAGTACGTAGATGCCTACTCCAAGGGCATGGGGGCTGATATGAGGGACCCCAATGTGAGATACATCGACGATCCTACGAACTATGAGGCCATACTCCAAGCCGTCGACGAGGCATCGAAGGAGCTGAAGGCGGAGCAGCCCTATTACAGGCTAGCCTTCCGATCGATATCCACCCTCATCGCCTATCTGGACCCGGCGACGACCTTCAGGTTCCTCCAGCCCTTTGCTGGCAGAAGGAAGAGAGACAGGGCCATCAGCTTCTACGTCATCGAGAAGGGAATGCATGGGGAACAGGAGATTCAGCTCCTTGGGAGCGTTATGGACGGTATGATTGAGTTCAAGGTCGAACAGCTCAAGACTTACTTGAGCATCAAAGGCGTGAGCGATGTCCAATCTCGAGCCTGGATACAGTACATGCACAGCAAGCAGGGCCTTAGCATAGGCTCCTTCTCTCTGGACCACATCAAGTGAGTCTAGTCAACGACCATCCGGTGAGTCAGGCCACCTCGATTCCCGAGGATCTCTTGCCTCCGCTCTTGATGTTGACTACCGGTAGGGGTATTGGAGGCGGCAGCCGAAGGTCCTTGGCGATGATCACAGACTCCTGAATGCAGCTGTTCATGATGGCTGTGTGTATCTCACTCGCCACCTCGTTGGGCATCTTTCCTGCCTTGGACCACATCTCGGAGAGGGAGGCGGCGTTGCCCTCATACTGCAGGCTTCCTTCGATCTTGATGATACCTATCCCTGTGTAGTTGGCGGTGAATCTGAACTCGACGTTCGCTAGCTTGTCGTCCTTTAGGATGACCTGAGTAACGGTGCTGTTGTGATCCACCCTGACATTTCTCATGGGTTCCCCACTCCGGGCGAACCGCTTGGCATCGATCGAAAACAGCTCTAGGCTCTTTATAGGCATCCAATTACCGGAGAAGGGACCTAGCCCTATAATCCTTTTTGAACACCGAGAACGGCCTCATGAGCATCTGGCTACCTCTAGTCCTGTAGGTGAGATGCCATCGTAACCCTGGAGTGCTCCGTGCTGTTTATAGCCCCTCCCCGGATACGTCATCTAGTGGTCCTCCACGTGGGCATCGACGACACCGACTCCATGGAACGCATGTGCACAACCTATGTTGCTACTGAGATCGTATCGAGATTCCGTGGCTTGGACCTGATCGGCTATCCCCGTCTGGTGAGGCTCAACCCGAACATTCCATGGAAGACCAGAGGGAACGGAGCGCTCTGTCTCCGGTACGGTGTGGGCCAGGGCACCCCCTTCCACGTGGGCCGAATTGGTGGAGAGAGAGTGGAGGCTTATCCAAGGTCGGGTCCGGTAGAGGCCAATGAGGACCTGTGGGAGACCTGTGAGGATGTGGTGATGGAACTGGCGGATCTGGAGGATCCAGAGGCGCAACCTGGCCTGGTGGTCACTCGCCGAAAGCCAAGCCCCGGGCTGTACTGGAGGGCCGTCACTGATGTGGTGAGCTGGAAGGAGGTAGAGCCTCTTCTGTCCCTGGTTGATTTCTACCTGGCCCCCAAAGGCATGAGGGGCCTGATCGGCTCCTTGGCGGCTATCTCCTGGAGACCCCGCGACAGGACATATGAGGTCCTCGCCTACAGGATGCAGGAGAGATGGGGCACTCTGAGAGTTGTCCGAGAAGAGGATGTCATGGCTCTAGACGAGAGATTCCCTACCACTTTCAACAACTACGACCATGATAATAGACACATGGCAGTCGTTCCCAACTCACCCTGTCCAGTTCTGCTGGGCATTAGAGGGGACGTAGCCGATGACCTGCATAGAGCGCTGTCCACCATAAAGTGCGAGGCCGTGGACCGCTGGATACTTTTCAAGACCAACCAGGGGACCGACGAACATCTCGTTAGGCGCAGGGTGCAGGATCTCAGGTCCAACATCTCCGCGATCGTGGAGGGGATCGTCAGCGCCCGGCCCAGGGTCTTGGAGGGCGGCCATGTGGTTTTCCCTCTGGATGACGGAAGCACTGTGGATTGCGTGGCCTATGAGCCCACCAAGGCCTTCAGGAAGATAGTCCGAGAGCTGTATCCTGGAGATGGGGTGAGGGCGTACGGGTCCGTGAGAGACATACCCCGATCCCTCAATCTAGAGAAACTGGACGTTTTCGAACTCCGCCAGATTGTCGTGAAGGTGGCAAACCCCAGATGCCTCTCCTGCGGCAGGAGCATGAAGTCCGTGGGGAGGGCTGGAGGGTTCAGGTGCAGGCCTTGTGGTGCAAAGGCTCCTCCGGATGCGGCGGAGTTTCGTCCTCTTGATCGGGGTATCACCGAGGGGATTTTCGAACCTCCCGTAGCTGCCCGGAGACATCTAAGCAGACCGGTAAAGCGAATGGCGTTTTCCCGACAGGGGGAAGGCTCCGGTACACTCAGGACCCTGTTGACACGGCCCTGATCGCCTCTTCCAGGACGTTCAGCCCATCGTCCAGTAGCTCTTCCTCAATAGTC
>JAJISG010000036.1 GCA_022848835.1 Thermoplasmatota archaeon
GAGGAGGACGGGGCGCGGGTCATCGGCGATCTCACCATCGAGGAGACGGTCCGCAGCGGTACCACGCGGACCATCAACTGCCGCGACGACGTGGGCGACTCTGGTTACGGCATCCCGTACAATGTGGAGAGCGACAAGATCAAGTTCATCGAATCCGACGCCGATTTTATCGTGGCAATAGAGACCGGTGGTATGTTCGACCGCCTGGTGGAGAACCGCTTCGATGAGGAGGCCCGTGCCATCCTGGTTCACGTCAAGGGACAACCGGCGCGTGCCACCCGGAGGTTCTTGAAGAGGATGAACGAGGACCTGGGCCTAGACTGCATCGTCTTCTGCGATGCCGATCCTTGGTCCTTCAGGATCTTCGCCTCCATCGCTTATGGGGCCATCAAGACAGCTCATATCTCCGAATACCTAGCCACCCCCACGGCGACCTTCCTTGGGATAACCGCATCAGACATTCACAACTACGAGCTGCCGACGGACGAGCTGTCCCCTCAGGATGTGAAGGCGTTGCAGGACCTGCTGAGCGACCCCCGCTTCAACGAACCCTTCTGGAAGCAGGAGGTGGAGTTCATGCTCGAGATAGGCAAGAAGGCTGAGCAGCAGGCCCTGGCCAAGTATGGCCTCGACTACGTGACCAACACCTATCTACCTGAGAAGTTGGCCCAGCTCGGCGTGGCGTGACCACTAGGAGGGCACCTATTTATAGCATTGTCCGGATGAGAGCCGAGGTGTAGCATGGTCGGGGACTCATCTTCGACTCTGGGGGACGGAGGTCAGAGGCTCACGGAGATGCCCGCCAAGGATATGTTACTGGTGTTGGGCAGCCTCCTGGCGATTGTCTTGGCCCCCATTTTCTTCATCCTGGAGGTGGCCATCGGCGGCCTCGGCCTGTCGGGTCTCGGCGCTGTCATAGTGGACATCGTGATAGGTTTCCTGATGCTCGTCTCAGTGGGTGTGATGAGGAGGAATCGGGTGAATGGCATCCTGCTGGCCCTCATCTCCGCTGTACTCCTCATAGCCCTCGGGGGGGCGGCGGGAATCATCGGAGGTCTCTTCGGACTAGTGGGGGGCCTGATCGCCCTTGCTACTTCCTACAAGCTGTTCCTGAAGTAGGGTCTCACGCCCTCTCGGGGGCGACCGCCGTAGGATGGTCTTCCACAGTCTCCCCTCTCAGAAGGGCCTTGAGCTCCAGGGTCCGGACCTTCAGGAGTATGACATCCCCCAGAATGGCCAGGCTAGAGGGCAGCTCAATCCGCCTCTTGGAGCCGGCGGGGTTCAGGGTCTGCAACTTCTGGTAGGGCTTCCGATCCATCAGGAAGGTTAGGGTGTCCACTTTCCAGAGATCAGTGTCAATATAGGCGTCCTCAACGATGCCCAGGTTCTCCCCATCGTGAGACACGATAGGCATCCATAGAACCCAGGGCAGGGCGAAGGGGCGCTTGTCCGGACGTAACATGTGGTCCGCGGTCTTAGTCACGCTTGTCCTCAGGAGGACGAAGTTGCCCACAGATGCTATCGACTCCGTGCTCAGGAGGCAACGCTCCCTCTCCTTCCTTCGCCGCAGGCCAAGGGCGTGGGCGAACTTCCTCTCGGGCCTGATCTCCAGGGCGGGGATGTTCCACCCCTGGGATATGTAGGCGATGTGGATCTTCCCCAATTCCCAGGCATCGGCCGTAATGATGGTCATTCCATAGAGTTCGCCCGCCCTTAGCTGCATTCTGTTATAGAACACTCTTGAACTATATATGACTGTCTAGATAATTTACAGGTTGAAACATTGATCCAACTGACTCTGAGTTTATAAACCAAGAACCCCTAAACGGAGCGCATTGCCCGAGGAGATGAAGGTTTACGGCGGCCTGTGCGAATTTTGCAGTTACGAAGGCCCCTTTGAGAATGCGGATGTGAAGGGAGAGTATCAGTGCCCCCAGTGCGGCCGTGCCCCCCGATCGACGCCCGAGGATGAGTGGCTTGGGTGAGGCCTTGTCAGATGTAGATCCGATGGAGGGAATGGAGAGGGGCGAGAGGCTTCTGGACTTCCTAGAGAGGACAATCAGGGGGAGGGGAGGATGCCGCCAGCTCATCCTCGGAATGGAACTCTATAGACAGGTCCAGGACTCCTTGACAGACCAGGACTTTGGAAAGGTGAACATCGGCGGACGACACCCCTTTCAGAACATAAGTCACATCTATGGCGTGCCGGTAGAGGTAGACTATAAGGACAAGTCTAGGCTGGAATTCGTGGACTAGTCGAAGGTGCAGTTCTTCAGTTGTCTCGCCAGCGGGACACCTCCATCGTACCCTAGAGCGCAGGAGCTGCACCTGAGGCCGAGACAGAGACGGCCCGATCCGTCCAGCACTACTCCTGCCACTCAGCACTCCTGCGAGGAGAATCAGCGCGGCGATGATAATCGCTATTGCGGATACTTACTCTATTTCCGCACTGTGACGCCAACCAAAGGTGAGACGTTCAGTCACATCGGGGTTCAGAGAACAGTGGGTCACTGTTCTGCTTTCCTCGGCAAAGGACCCAATGGTTCGCCCTGACAGAGAGAGAAGTGAGGATGTCGTGGAGAGCGGGCCGACCGGGATTTGAACCCGGGTTTAGGGCTCCGCAGGCCCTTGGGATGTCCAGCTACCCCATCGGCCCCATCTCTCCGAAGTAGCAGCGCAGATTATATGTACTTGCCCACGGGCGCCCCAGGAGAGCTCGCACGCCTATCGCTCATATGAGCCCCCTAGATTCTAGGGTCTCTTGTATGCTCCAGGAGATCTCCTCTATGGTTCCCAATCCCTCAACCTTCTCCAGTATGGACTTGGCTTGGTAGTATTGAACCAGGGGCTGGGTTCTCTCCCGATACGTGCGAAACCTCTCCCGGACCACCTCCTCCCTGTCATCCTCTCTCTGATGGAGTCTACCCCCACAGAGATCGCATCTTCCGTCTGCCTTCGGCGGGCTGAACCTGAGGTGGTAGACCGCCTGACACTCGCGGCACGCCCGCCTCCCCGCCAACCTCTCCACGACCTCCTCCTCCCCTGCATCCAAGTATATCACCAGGTCCATGGGCCCCAGTGCCTCGAGGACCTTCGCCTGCGCCATATTTCTGGGAAAGCCGTCGAGGATGAAACCCCTTTTGCAGTCCTCCTGGGACACCCTCTCCCGCACCATCTCGATGATGATATCGTCGGGGACGAGCAGCCCTCTCCTCATATACCCCTCTGCCTCTTTGCCCAGTTCCGTTCCGCTGCTGACCTCCAGTCTGAGCATGTCTCCCGTGGCGATCCTTGGGAGGGAGAGTTCACCGGAGAGCTTCGCTGCCTGGGTACCCTTGCCAGCGCCGGGGGGTCCCAGCACGACCAGCTTCACACACGGCCTAATGGCCCCTCGAATAAATTCTTTGGCTAGGTGGGGACGACTTCCTCCGCGACCTTCGGGCGAGGAGTGGGAAGTGGAAGCGCCTCCTTGGGCTGCAGTCCGTCGTAGAGATGCAGGGTGGAGGCCACCAATGCCGTCCCGAGGAGGCCGTACAACCCGATGGAAAGGGGCGCTCCAACGAAGGGCAGGTCGAGCAGCAGTATGACAGCCGCAGATGCCAGGATTGTGATGGCGGCGTAAGCCAGACAGTAGGACAAGACCTCCTTCCAGGCCTGAGAGACCATTTTCACACTCTTCCGGAAGGCCATCCCCAGGGCGCAGTCATCCACTACGACGCAGAATGGTGTGAGGAAGAGGAAGTAGATGATGAGTAGGAGGGCCGAGAGGATGAAGAGGGATAAGAGCAGCCCTGAGGAGGTGTCCATGATGAACGGCTCTAGGACCAGCAGAATCACCGCGATTAGGGCGTCGAAGGCGAAGACCCTCGAGAAGTAGACGTTAGCGGACTTGAAGAATCGTCCAGGGGACCCCCAAAGACGAGTCATCTCCAGCGCGCCCAAGTAACCAGCGGTAACGTACGAGTGGATTCCCAGGAATAGTAGGAGAAAGGGAGCAGTCAACTGTCCCATATCTGGGGCAGCGTAAAGAGGGAAGAAGGGGAGTTCCCCCAATGCCTGTCCGTACACCTGGGAGATGGAGGGAAAGGCGACAGGAAGGGCGAACTCCACCGAGGCCTCGGCAGCCGCCTCCAATGGGTAGAAGTAGAGCATGAGAAAGTCGAAGGCAAAGGGTAGGAACACGAGGGGCAGGGCCCTCCTCGCGGTTTGAAAGCCTTTTCCTATGGAGCGGGACCAGAGGGGCAAGGGAACCGCAGGGAGTAGCGCGACAGCCCACCTTTAATTTAACCTTCCGGGCGACGCGAATCTAGAAGAGATCATCCTTCACGGTTCTCGCAGGACCACCCACCCAACATCTAATGGTCCTGATGCCCAGCTCTTTGATTCTTCCCTCGACCTCCTCCAGATGGTCAGGAAACGTGTTTACGTAGACCGTGGCGCCAGTATCGATGGAGAAGAAGGCGGGAACCCCCTCCTCCCTCATCCTCTTCACCGCCAATATCACCATCAAGGTCTCCGGCGTCCAGAGGAGCATCTCCTCCGGTCCTGTCATGGTGATCCCATGGAGCATGAGAGTATCCCTCTCAGCCAACTGGCATATCTTGCCAATCTCCTGTCGCTTTATGGCTAGCTCCATCTCGGCCAAAGTCTTCGGGATTTCAGCGAGCCTGGCGCTGAAGAAGGGAGACCGGAGGGCCTCGCTATGGGCCGCCTCAGTATCCTTGTAGGCCTCCACAAGGGCGACCAAGATCCCCATCTGCAGATCCTCTGAGGCCAGCTGGTAAGCGTACGACTCCTCATCCGATGTCCCACACTTCCACCTAGAGAAGGCACCCGTGACGGCTCTAGATGCAGAACCGGCGCCCCGGCGGGCAATTGTAGAGGTCTCGCGTGACGTCAAGTCAAGCCCGGCAGCCCTGGCCGCTGCCACTGTCAGGGCAGCGAAGCCCGAGGCAGAGGCTCCCAACCCCACGTTAGAGGGGAAGTTGTTGGTCGAAACCACTTTGGCCCGCTCAGATAGCCCAGCACGACGCCGCACTTCCTCAAGCACGTCTATGGCCCTCTCCAACCCCCTGCCTAGGACGGGAGAGCCATTCACAGTCAGCGTGTCCTCTCGGAAGTCATCGAAGGCCACCGTGGTGTGGGAGATGAGGGGGGCTGTGCACACGGATATTGAGTCGTGGTAGGGAAGTCTGAGGGCCATATCCGCAAGACCATGATACTTGATCAGGCCCTGAATGGGATGAGCGACCGCGCTGGCCTTCAAGGTTTCGACCCCCTCCAGTCTCTGCCCTCATATATCGAAGATGACGGTAGCATAGCCCTCTTTGACGCTCACCTTTAGCATGTGGTAGGTGACCGCCTTTATAGATAGATCCAAAGGGTGTTTCGTGGCATCCACAAGCTCGCCCCTGACGGTCGCCTCTAGAGACAGGCCGCGGATGGCCAGCTTGAAATCGGAGAGGAAGACGTTCTCCAGTTCGTGGACATATATGAGCTCCGTCAGCCAATCCACCAAGAGCGACTCCAGATCCTGGGACTCGACGTGAACCTCCAACTCACCCCTCGGCTCCACCGTGTCGACATCGGTCATGAGGTCGAACATCCCCAGGGCGGCGTTCTCGAAGATCTCCTCAAGGGTATCGCCATACGCCTTCAGACCCACCTCCGCGGTGTGCTCCAGAAACTCATATTTCACGCCTACGACCATGGGGGCGGAGGATATCAACCTTCCTTGCGCTGGGTAGTGCCGTGAACTGATGGGTGAGTGGCATCATACCCCTCTTTCTCTCTCCGGCCAGACCAGACGATGCAGCTGTGGCAAAACCCGAACCCCAAGCCCGTCCATCAGCACCCACCGCACCAGGGGAAGCAGGCGCCGACCCCCCTCCGGCTGCATGACGACCTCGCAACTCGGGTCATGCTTGCGGAGCACATCCTTGGCGTATTCATAGTCCGCCTCATCGGCGATGATGAACTTCAGTTGGTCTCCTGGCCGCAGAAGTTCCATGTTACCGAAGTCCATCCTCCCCTCCATCCCGGAGGATGGGCACTTGATATCCATGCTGATGCAGACACCGTTGCTCCTGGGGACATCCTTGATGGATATCGAGCCGCTGGTCTCCACCACCACCTCGTAGCTCCCCTTCTGAAGCTCCCGTATCAGCTCCTTCGAGTCCTCCCAGAGGAGCGGCTCACCCCCTGTGAGACAGACGCTCTCAGCGCTCTGCTTCTGCACCTCGCCCATGATTTCGCTAACACTCATCTCAACCCCCTTCTCCCAGGAATACTCTGTGTCGCAGTTGTGGGTGAGGATGTCGTTGGCGAAGAAGTTCTGAAGGGGGGAACAGGTGAGGTTGTAGACGCTGGAGACTCCCGTGCGGTTTCCGATCTCGCTCAATCGAGCCCAGGATTGGCCGGTATGCCGGTCTAGGACGATGATTCGGTCCCCCAAGGAGAGGGAGCCAACCTGCTTCCAGCCTATGGGGGTGTACACGGGATGTTCCCGGGTGGCGGCGAGACCATGCCCGCCCTCTGTCCAGATTTCCAGGATGTGAGAGCTGTCACGGATCTGCCTCTCTTCCACCCATGTATAGCGAGTCCGTTGCTCCGCCGAGTTGTAGGCCAGGATCTCCTCTCCCACCCTCACCTCGGCTATCCGCTTCTCGCCCTCCTCGCGTGTAGATATCAAGGCGTCGCCCGGAACGCACCAGGAGCATCGGAGGTTGCACAGGGCAGTTCTAACGAAGAAAGTGGGCTTCCCGATGTGGATGCCCTCGCCCTGGAGGGAGGTGAACATCTCTATGATTTCCATGGGTTCAGTCCCCGACCCCTGTATGATAATGTTGCAGGTCTTAGATAAATGTCGAGGTACAACGAGGGGCATCCTACAGGAGGCTCAGCGATCATCTACACGCAGGTCTAAGGATACCACTCAGGGTATCTCTCGTAGGGTATCGGATCTTCTACCCCCGCCTCCTTGAACCCCTTCAGCCTAAGCTGGCAGGCGTCGCAGCGCCCGCAAGCATTCCGCCCGCCCAGATAGCAACTCCAGGTGAGGGCCAAGGGAACCTCCAGTTCCACAGCCTTCCTGACGATTTCCGCCTTGGATAGAGAGATCAATGGGCATCGGATCTGTGCGGGCCTCCCAGCGACCCCCCTCTCTGTCCCTAGGCGGGCCACTTCTTGAAAGGCCTGGTAGAATTCTGGCCTACAATCAGGATATCCCGAGTAGTCGACAGCCGTTGCACCCACGTAGATGCAGTCAGCTCCCGAGACCTCGGACCATGCTAGGGCATAGCTCAGGAAGATCGTGTTCCTGGCTGGGACGTAGGTGGAGGGGATACCCTCGGAGATATCCTCCAGGGTCCGACTTAGGGGCACTTCAATGGTCCTATCCGTAAGCGCGGATCCACCTATCTGCTCCAGGTCCAGCCGGATCACCCTGTGCTCCGCCACCCCGAGGGACGAGGCCACTGCCTTAGCAGCCGCCATCTCCCTTTCATGTCTCTGCCCATAGTCCAGAGTGAGGGCGTCTACCTCCCCAGACACCTCCTCAATGGCCACTGCCAACGTGGTGCTGGAGTCTAGACCGCCGCTGAGCAGGACCAGAGCAGCTCTCATGGGATCCCGTTTAGATAAGGCGCCCCGCCTCTTAAGACTCGTGCAGCCCGGTATCGGGGTGGCGCCCCTCAGAGAGCGGTTACGGGAGACCGCCATGAGCGGTTATCTCGTCCAGCTCATAGCCCTCCCACTCCCTCAATCCGAGGGTGATCTCCAGTTCGGGGAAGGTCAGCATCGGCTTGTCGTACTGGAGCTGGTCGTCGATGGCAATCCGGGGACAGGCCGTGTTGACGAAGGCGTCCACTCGGTAACCCTTGAGTAGCTCCGGTCCGACGAAATCCATCAGCAGAAGGTATCCCTTCCTCCCTCCAGCCTCTATGAGCCTCTTCGTCTTCAGGGCCAGAGCCATTCTGTACTGACCCACCTTCTGGGAG
>JAJISG010000037.1 GCA_022848835.1 Thermoplasmatota archaeon
GTACGTGGGTCAGTGCGTTCTACAGAGGCAGCTTGGTATGGAAGGGTCCCTGGAACACGGGTTGACCGGAGTGAGGAGGGAGTTCAGACGACACGGATTGGCGATGGCACTGAAGGTAAGAGCTCTCGAATGGGCCAAGGAGGCAGGCTACAGAACGGTGAGAACGTGGAACGACAGTGCAAACCGGGGGATGTTGGCCATCAACGAGAGGCTTGGATTCGTGAGGGAACCTGCCTGGATCTCCTTTGTGAAGAAGCTGAGGGTCAAGGATGAGCGGTAGACTCCTCCACCTGAAGGCTGAGGGAACACCGAGGGAGCTCGGATTGCTTCACGGGGAGACAGCCAAGCACCTGATCGAGGCCAACCTAGAACTTTACTTCTATCGCTTCAGGGAAGAGTGGGGCCTTCCGAAGACCGAAGTGCTACGACGAGCCGGGCCCTACGAGAAGGTCATCCGAGAAGCTGATGGCGACTACGACGCAGCCATGCAGGGCATCGCGCAGGGGTCCGGGATGCCCTACCTCGAGGTTGTCGCTCTCAACGTCAGGTATGAGATTGTGTACAGCGAGTACTCTAAAGTTGGGAAGAAGCTGGGACTGCCCAGCGGCTGTACCGCTGTGACCCTCTTGCCCTCCAGGACCCGCGAAGGCCACCTGCTTATGGCGCAGAACTGGGACTGGATTCCTGGAGTTAAGGGGCTTGTTCAGCAGTACAGGCTGCCTCAGGGGCCTGAATTCCTCGCCTTCACGGAGGCGGGGATCGTAGGGGGGAAGATAGGGCTCAACTCCAGCGGCCTGGGTCTCCTCATAAACGGACTGATCTCCGATCAGGACAGTTGGGAACGCCTTGGAGTGCCCTTCCACGTTCGCTGCTGGCAGATTCTACAGTCCACCTCCCTAGAGGCGGCGACTGAGAAGATCAGAATCTCCCCCACATCCTGCTCCGCAAATTTCCTCTTGGGTCACTCCGGCGAGGGCGGTGCAGAGGTGCTGGACCTGGAAACCTGTCCACTCGGGATTGAGGAGCTACGGCCTAGGGAGGGTGTCCTCTCGCATGCAAACCACTTTCACAATGCCGAGGGTCTGGGCATCTGGGAGCCCTTCATCGAGGGGAGGACATCCACATTTGAACGCCAGGCGAGGATGGACAGGCTCTTGAGACAGGAGCTGGGAGTCGAGGGTAGAATCGGTCCGGAAGAGCTCAAGAGACTTCTTCGAGACCACGAGGGAAGGCCTACTTCCATATGCCGACATCAGGAGTCGAACCTCCCTGAGGTGCAGAGATATCAGACGGTAGTGTCTGCGCTCATGGATCTGGATGATAGGAAGTTGATGATCGCGGCCGGAAATCCCTGTAACAACGACTTCGAGACCTTCCGCATCAGAGATGCACCGGTGGATGAGCCTAATCCAATGTAGGGATGATGAGGAGGGCGGCTGAGAAGGCGTAGTCCACAGTTAGAAGAACCCTCATCAGAGGGGAGAGATGAGTATATTGCCTCAGTCCAGGAGGAGGTACACGCTCTCGCCCTCCACCTCTACGCGGAACTTCTCCAGAGGCTCCTCGGCCGGCGTCGTAATCGCCTCGCCTGTCTCCACATCGAACTGAGAGAAATGGAGGGGGCACCTAACGGTGTCGCCTGTAAGGAATCCCCTGCCAAGCTCTGCATACTCATGTGTGCAGATGCCGTCCAAGGCGTGCAACTCCCCCTCCAGGTTGACGACTATCAACTTCCTCTCATCCACGTCGATGCCGTGGATGGCGCCTTCACGAAAGTCCTCCAACTTCCCTATCTCGACTCTCTTCAAGGGAATCCCTGGCCGACCCACTTCTGGTTTATGATATCGTATATGCGCTCTCTCGCCTGGGGAAGGTCCACCTGCTCGACAATGGGCGTCAGGAATGCCTCCACCAGCATCTTTCTGGCCTCATCCCTCGGGAGCCCACGGCTCATCAGGTAGAAAAGCTGTTCCTCATCGAGCTGGGCAACGGAGGCCGCGTGCTTGGCCCTCTGCACCTCGTTGGTCTTAATCTCCAGGCTGGGGATGGCCGTCGACTTGGCCTTTCTGCTCAGGAGCATGGAGTGCTGTCCGAGGTAGGAATCGCTGTTGAGGGCGCTCTCCTGAATTGTGATGACCCCCTTCAGAGCCGATCTGGACCTCTCCTGCATCACCGCCTTAGAGAGCAGGTCGCTGGTGGTGTCCCTGCCTTCATGCACGACAAAGTTGGTGTTGTCGAACTTCTCCGTCCCGTTGCCATATACCACCTCCACCTGCCTGATGTTGGAACCCTGGCCGGCCAGTGCGCAGTCAGCGCGCGACTTGCAGAGGAATCCGCCGAAACTGCCGAGAGCTTGGTTCAGGCTGCAATCCCTATTCAGGATGGCCTGGCGGGTGAGGAAGGCGACCACATGGTCGCCGAAGCGTTCTATGGCCGCGTAGCGGAGGCCGGCACCGTCTTCAAGGTAGACCTCCGTAGCGTTGCCGAAGAGGCTCTGCCCCTCCTTGGAGTCCCCCGACTCAAACTCCTCGATGATGGAGGCCCGGCTGCCTTCCGAGAGGTAGATGATGGTTCTCGTAACAAGGGAGGAGGACTCCTCCGAAAACCTCCATAGGAGGTGGATGGGAAGGGTGATCTCTATCCGCGGCGGGATGTAGATGATGAACGCAGTGGAGAAGAGGGCCCTGCTCATCATGCCGAACTTTTCGTTCGCAGGGAGGCCGCCAGGGCGAGCCAACAGGGTCATCGCCAGATCGGGTTTCTTCTCCAAGAGCCCGACAGCCTCGTTGAAGTAGAACTCGCGCTCCCTCAGCTTCTTGGTGATTCTTATCTCCTGAATTTTCCCCTCATCGATGACACCCAAAGCCGCCTTGTCGCCGCCATCGTAGACCGGCCTTACCGGACTGGAGTCGATAGCCTCAGGCGGCTCCAGCTTGGCCACATCCACGCCTTTGATATCCGTGTGTCGAACGAAGAGGGGCAAGGACTCTACCGGGATCTTGCCGAAGGCCTCGAGGGCCTGCAGCCTGTCCTTCAGGAGCCAGTCAGGCTCCCCTCTCGCCTTGGAGAGCTTGACAACGTTGCCGTCTGTAGCGTAGCTCAGCTTGAAGTCCATGGAAGCTCCATCCTAGGTAGGGATTAGACTATCCCACGTCGCCCTCGATTTCCATCTTGATGAGCCTGTTGAACTCAACGGCGTACTCCATCGGGAGCTCCTTGGTGAAGACCTCCAGGAAGCCCAAGACGACCATGTTCATG
>JAJISG010000038.1 GCA_022848835.1 Thermoplasmatota archaeon
TGTATGCCGTTGCATGCCCGCAGTGCTCCTATTATCTCCTCCACCACCGCCAGGGCCTGTCCCAGGGGAACCCGACGGTCCTTGGTGCGGAGGGTCTGGACGTGGCGGAGGATGTTGGCCGCCGCTTTCTCTCCCAGGCCCGGCAACCCCGCGACGCTTCCCGATTTCAACGCCTTCTCCAGGTCTTCGACGGTGGAGACGCCAAGTTCTTTGCTTATTTTGAAAGCCGTCTTCGGCCCCACTCCCGGCAGGCTCAGAAGGGCGTCCCTCGCCTGCTCCATGGGCCGGCGGAGAATCTCTGGAAGATCCCCTCCATGTTCCCTCGATAGGAGGGTAGCGATTTCCTTCAGTCTTCGAGCCCTGGTTCGATGGAGGCCGGCAGGCCTCAGCGCCTCCTCTAAGTCTCGCAGGGGTGCCTTGGCCAGGGCCTCTGGGGTGATCCCAACCCTTCTGCGAAGCTCCTTCAGAGCCCGTCTTTCGTTGGCGACAGCGGTGTTTTGCGAGATGACGACGGACACCAACACCTCAAAGGGCCTCATTCCCTTGGTCCAATCCTTGGGCGGGTATTCCCTGGAGAGAGTGTCCAGGATCTTGTTGAAAGTCGTCGTATCCATCCTCAGTCCTTCATCATCTTTAGGGAGAGGGCGTCCTGTCCATCAACCTTCGATGTCCTCGATCGTTAAGACCATACCCCTGTGGATGCTGCTATGACCCGGATTCCCCTCCTAGTTCGTTTCCCCATATCAATAGAGAGCAGCCTTATTCAAGGAACAGAACGAAGGGCAAGAACACCCATAAACCGTAAATGAGGAGCGCGGTGCCCATCACGACCAAACTCCAGCTTATGAGTCTCCTTCTCAGGGGAGACGTAATGTAGTCATAGAGGACGGACCTCATCCCGTTGAGACCGTGGAACACGGCGAATCCGAGAAGAAGGGAATCGGTAACGCCGAAGAGAAGGGCCTGGAGACGCATCGTGACGCCGGCCACTGTCAACACGGACATCGGGTCCACATAGTGAAGCCAGATCACGTGCAGGAAAAGGAGGAGAATCAAAGAGACCCCTGTAATCCTCTGGGTGACCCATAGAAAGAGGCTCCACTTGGACGGACTGGTGGTGTAGGCATCCTCCATTTCACACGCCCCCTATGATTTCGGGAAGGATGATGACCAGTCCCGTCAAGGCGACCAGCCCTCCCAAGGCCATCAGGCCCCAGAAAATGGTCGCCTGACGACGGATGCCGATACCAAGGTCGAAGAGAATGAGCCTGATACCGTTGAGACCGTGGATGAGGACTCCCAGGAAGATGAACCAGTCAATTAGAAGGAACATTGGCTGCCGAAAGGTGGCCATGAGCTCCTCAAAACTCTGACCTTGGATCCTGGCAAGAGACATCGCTCCTATGTGGATGAAGAGGTAGAGGGTCAGGAGGATCCCCGTTATCCTGTGCATGACGTAGGCAAAGGTCCCGGTCTCCCTGAGGGACGCCTTCGCAGTTCGTCTCACGTACTCCCCAAAACCCCCTCCTTTTCTCGTAGGAATACCTTCTAAGGTCACCCTAATACCTCCTCTCTCTGGGCTGATACTTGGTGATGACGATGTCCTTGTAGTCTAGCACCACCCCCCCTTTCTCCCTCCACGCCAGCGTGTGCTTGAGCCAGTTTCCATCGTCTCTCTTGGGGTAGTCGGTCCGAAAGTGAGCCCCCCTGCTTTCCCTCCTGGCTTCGGCTCCCACAGCGATGACCTCAGAGAACTCCAATAGATTTCTCGTCTCTAGGACGTCAATGAGCTCCGTGTTGAAGATGCGGCTTCTGTCGTGAATCCCGACGTCGTCGGCCCTCTCCCTAAGTTCTCGGACCTTCTCGATGCAGTTTCTAAGGTCCGCCTCTTTCCTGAAGATGCCGCAGAGGTTGGTCATGGTCTCCTGGAGCTCCGTGCGAATGAGAGGAGCGGACTCTTTACCCGTCGAACCTAGGAGTTTATCAACGTCCTCTTTCACCTGAGAGAGAAGTTCTTCCGGGAAGGGCACATTCTTTGCCTCGGAGGCGAACTCGCTGGCGGCAATGCCAACCCGTCTTCCAAAAGTCACAGCCTCCAGCAGCGAATTCGTCCCGAGCCTGTTGGCGCCGTGGACGGAGACACAGGCACACTCCCCGGCTGCGTAGAGACCCGGTACAGGCTCTCTCTCTGGACCGAAGATGACCTGCCCGTGGACGTCGGTGGGGATGCCTCCCATAGAGTAGTGGGCTGTAGGCTGGATGGGAATCGGCTGCTTGATGGGATCTACTCCCAGGAAGTTCACGACAAGATCCTGTATCTGTGGTAGGCTCTCCCGGATGTGTTCCTCACCGAAGTGGCGGATATCCAGATAGACGAAATCCTTCCCTCCGATGCCACGACCCTCGTTTATCTCCGTCTGGATGGCGCGGGAGATGACGTCCCGAGGGGCAAGCTCCATCTTCTCCTTCGCGTACCTCTCCATGAACCTCTCGTCCTTGTCGTTGAGCAGGTATCCGCCCTCGCCTCGGGCCCCCTCCGTCACCAGGATGCCTTGCTGGTAGAGTCCTGTGGGGTGAAACTGAACGAACTCCATGTCCTGAACCTGGAGTCCCGCATTGAGGACCAGGGCGAGCCCATCGCCGGTGTTTGCGTAGGCATTGGAGGTGATTCTGTAGGCCCTTCCATAGCCTCCGGTGGCGAAGATGACCGCCTTGGCGTGGAAGGCCTCGATGTCTCCCGTGGCGATGTTCATGGCGACAATCCCGGCACAGGCCCCGTCGTTCATCGCTATCGCCAAGGCGTACCACTCGTCGTAGAACCTCAGGCCCGCGATGAGGCTCTGCTCGTAGATGGTATGAAGGACCGTGTGCCCCGTCCAGTCTGCAGCATAGCAGGCCCGGGGTTTGGAGTGTCCCCCGAAGGGCCTCTGGGCGATTTTGCCATCCTCGGTACGGCTAAAGACCACGCCGATGTGCTCCAGATCGTATACATTGCCGGGGGCTTCCTTCACCAGGATCTCCACTGCATCCTGGTCACACAGATAGTCGCTTCCCTTTACGGTGTCAAAGAGATGCTCCTCTACGGAATCCCTGCTGGCGTTTCCCAGACTGGCGGCAATCCCTCCCTGCGCGGCCCCCGTGTGGGACCGGAGGGGATGCAACTTGGAGACGACGGCGGTATCCACTCCTCTGCCCGCCTCGATGGCGGCTCTAAGGCCCGCTAAGCCTCCACCTACAATCACCACGTCATGCTCCCTCATCCTCTATCCCCCATTGTTGCGGGTTGAAGGGCCAGAGGGTGGGGCAGTGCCTGCGACGGGGTTTCGTTCCCACAATTCATCACGTTACTTCCTC
>JAJISG010000039.1 GCA_022848835.1 Thermoplasmatota archaeon
AGTCCTGCAACCTCTATGGGAGCCAACAAACCCGCAATCTCAATGGGCTTCTGGAGGATGGTGGGGGCCAACAGGAGGCCAATGCCCACGAACAACAGGATGAGTGCAACCCATGGCAGCTGCATCCCGAGGAGTTCGGGGCCTTCGGCGGGGATGGGAGCAAGGACAGTCCTCCAGAGGAAGCCGGCAATGCGATTCCACCTTACCCGGGCCATCATGGCAAGAAAGAGCCCGAAGAGGATCAGGAGCCAGGCGCCCTTCTCCATCACGTGCTTCCAGCCACGCCTGAGCTCGTTTGACAATCCGATGGCGAAGCCCAGACCGAGGTGCAAGACAGCGGCAATGAGGGAGATAATCAACATATCCACGACGTCAGTGAGCTTGTGTATGGAACTCCCGATGGGTATGTCGATTCCGAAACCCTCCCAACTCAGTGCCTCTCCCTCGGCATGAAAGGGGATGCCGAAAGCCTCTGCGAAGACGAGGCCACCAAAGAACATAGAGGCGATACCGCCAATGAGGAGAATGGCCATGAGGTTCCTCAAATCGGACGGAGGTCTGATCTTCCTCAGGACGAGGACCCCAAGGAGGACCCAGAAAACACCGTACCCCAGGTCGCCGATCATGAAACCGAAGAAGATCGGGAATATGAAGAAGAGGGCTATGGTGGGATCGATTTCCTTGTAGCTAGGCGTGGAGAAAAGATTCGTGAGAAACTCAAAGGGCTTGACCGGCTTCGGGTTGTCCAAGAGTACCGGTGGTTCCTCCTCCTTGGAACTCTCCAGGGGGCCTGCATAGAGGCTCTCCAGATCTGCAAGGCGTTCCTGCACATCGGTCCATCGTGCCTTAGGGACCCATCCCTCGGCGAGGAAGGAATGGTCGCTGGTGGCAAACTGTAGCGGAGCCTCAGCCTTCTCGATCTCCCGAGTCAGAAAGTCCTCGGCCGACACGATAAAGTTGGCAAATCTCTCCCTAAGCGTGGTCAGCCTATCTCTGACCTTCTGCAGCCTGACCCTCCACCTGTTTCTCTCGTCCCGAAGGTTTCTGAGCATGGCCTGGGGATTGCCCTCCCGCGCCGGAATCTTGAGGGGGATGAAACCGAGCCTTGATAGATGACCCCTCACTTCTTCGGCTTTCAGTTTCTCCACGAATAGGGCGATGGCATCTCCCTCTCTCAAGAGTTCCCAGCTGTCTGTGATGTCTTCCAGTCCCACTAGCTCCCGGGGAAGCCTCCCTACGAAGACTTCCAGGCTTTCATAGCCTCCATAGTAGGAGAGCTCAAGTCCCAGGGCTGCAAAGGGGTTAAGGTCATCTATCCTAGTCTCGAGGTCGACCAGCAACTCCTCGGTTCTCTTGCGTGTTTCGTCCTCCTCGCGGATGTTTATCTCGAGAGTTAGGAGTTTCTGCTGGGCACCGACACCGACTTCTTCAAGCTCTAGGTCCTTGACCTTGTCGATCTCCAAGACACTGGCTATGGACCTCAGCTTGAGAAGGGATTCTGAGACTTCAGAGGCCTTCTCCAGAGGCCTACCTAGGCTGAAGGTATCGTCTTCTCCCTGAAAGTCCACTATATGGAGGACTTGGAGGTCGTGAAGGATGTCGATGGTCTTAGAAAGGGCGTCCAAGGGTCCGACTATGAGGACCCGAATCA
>JAJISG010000004.1 GCA_022848835.1 Thermoplasmatota archaeon
GAGAAGGGCGAATTCAACGGACTCCCCGTCTACTCAGTGATCAAGGCCGAAGGTTCCAAGTACGGACTAGAGAACTGTCCATTATGCAAAGAGGGGAAGGAACTAACAGAGATCAAACTGTAATGCATTTGACAGATTAGAAAACTTATATATCTAGAATAACATGCTTATTCTTCCGTGTGGGCCCGTAGCTTAGTCTGGTGGAGCGTCTGGCTCATAACCAGATGGTCGCCGGTTCAAAAGGGCACGAAACCCTGAAACTCCGACCGGGCCCATCGATTACTCTCCTGTTACAGAGACGTCCTCGAAGCGCAGATATGGCAGCCGGTAGCTGAAGACCTCCTCTACCTCCTCGGAGACGGCGGATAGATTGTGAAGGAGCTCGAAGATGTTCCCGGCGATAAGCGTCTCTTTTATCGGGTGTACCAGCTCCCCCTTCTCTATCAAGAAGCCGCCCTTCACGGCACCGCTGAAGTCGCCACTCACGGCCTGGGGCCATCCGGAAAATCTGGTCACCAGGATTCCCCTGTCCGTCTCCTCGATGAGTTCCTCCTTCGATCTCTCCCCAGGTTCGAGGATGAAATTTGTCGGCCCGATGGTCGGCGTATTTCTTTGATTTCCCGCTGCATGGCCAGTGGTCCTCCTCCCCTCCTTTGAAGCTGTGTATGTATTGTAGAGGTACTCCGAGAGCCTCCCCTCATCTATGAGGGTGGTCGGCCTGTGAGGCACGCCCTCTCGGTCGAAGCTGGAGGAACCGAGGCCCCCCGGCACGAGGCCGTCGTCCCTTACCCTCAATAAAGGCGAGGCCACCTCCTCGCCGATCTTTCCTGCCAGCCTGCTCATGCCCTTCTGCACGTTGTTCGCGTCGAGGGCGGACGTGAGGAGTCCAGCGACTAGGGATTCCACGGTATACGGGTTCATTATGACCGTTCCCTTGAACGTCGCGCCCTTCTTCGCCCCGAAGGCGTTCATGACTCTCTGCGCCAAGCGACGACCCATGTCTTCAGCGGCGATATCCCTGACGCGGTGGGTCCCCTCGAACAGATAGTCGAAGCTGCCCACTTCCTGCCCGTCTCTGGCGAAGGCGAGCATGAAGTAGGCGAAGTCGCTACTCCTCTCTAGCGCCTCCACGCCGCGAGAGCTGAAAATCGCCCTCTCCGCCACGCTGGCATTGAATGTTCCGCTGTCCACTGTCACCCTGGGATCGTACTCCTTAGCCGCCCTCAGCATCCCGACGGCGTGCCTCAGGACATCTTCGGCGCTGAGCGCCTCGCTTTCCCTATCGTAAAGACCCTCGATCTCCTTGATTGGCTCAGGCTCAGGAAGTCGGTTGTGGCGATCCCGAGGGGCCTTGGAAGCCAGGCTTACCGCCCTCTCCGCCATGTCCTCCACCTTCGCGTCATCGAGGAGGTTAACCGACGCAAATCCCAGGCCCTGCGACCTAAGAACCCGAAGACCTACGCCGGTCATCACCTGAGACTTCCCGAGCTTGACATCGTTCCTCTCTAGGAAGACCTCTACCTGACGGCCGTCTATACCATAGGCCTCAGCTTCATCAGCCCCCTTCCTCTGAGCGAACTGTACCGCCTTTTCACATAAACCCAATAGCCCTGACAATCTATCCCTCCTGCCTCCCTCCGATAATGGCTCTGCAGCGGAGGTGGCCTCCCCCACCATCCACCTTCGCAGGTTGGTACTTGCCACAGAAGCCTGACCCCATGTCGAAGGAGAAGGCCTTTCCAACGGCGTCCACGCTCCTGAGTACATCGAAGGCGTTGCCACTGATGGTCACTCCGCGCAGTAACTCTCCTACCTCCCCTCGCTCTACCCTATAGGCCGCCTGGACGCCAAACATGAACTCCGCGCTGGAGTCAGCCTGTCCTGGACCGCTACCCTTCAAGAGGTATCCACCTTTCATCCCCTCCAGTATCTCCTCCAGGGTCCAGTCGCCTGGCTCGATGTAGGTGTTCCGCATCCGAATGAGCGGTTCATCACTGTACTCGAAGGCTCGGGCGTTCCCCGTGGGCTCGAAGCCGAAATTGGCTGCAGTCTCACGATCGAATAGGTAGGATCTCAGGATCCCTTGATCGATTATGACCGCCTTTCGGGTGACGATTCCCTCATCATCCACCATGAGCGTTCCCGCCGGAGATCCCTCTCTCTCCGGAACGCCATCGTCGACCAGAGTAACGAGCTCGCTTGCCACCTCCTGCTCCAGCTTGTCCTTCGCGGCTGAGCCCGATAGGACGAAGTCCGCCTCTACCGTATGGCCGAAGGCCTCGTGAGATATCAGCCCCACCACAGCTGGGTCGAGGACGACCGTGGCCCTCTCCCCTTTGGGATAGGGTGCCTTCAGGAGGGCTACGGCCCTGCTTGCCGCATCGAGAGCCATCTCCTCGGGGCTCCGGCGATGGAACAGCTCCTTCCATCCACCCGTCACGCCCTCAGACTCCAGGGCGCCTACCATGTCTCCACCGCTGGATGCCACCGCCATCACGTAGAGGTCGGGCCTCGTCTCCCTGATCTCCGCCTCTGCCCCATCGGTGTTAATGATGATCTTCTCATCGATCATCTCCCGGTAAAAACAGATGGCGCTCTTGACCTCTGAAGCATGATCGCGGACCATCCTCTCCGTCCGAGAGACAAGCTCCATCTTCTCCTCTAGACCTCTGTCCTCTAGGGGCTCCTTCTCTTCGATCCTGAAGGTCCCCTGGGCCATCTTCCCTTCGGCTAAGCCCTCTACCTTTTCTGACTTTTCGGTCGAGGCCACCCTTGCCGCCTTCATGGCATCCTGAACAGCCTCCCTAAGGGAGGTCCTCTCGAGCTTGCTGGTGCTACTGAACCCCCAGGCCCCGTCCACTAGCGCTCGGATGCCAACACCGCTGTAATCGGTGGAGTTGGCGTCCTCCAGGGAGCCCGCAGCGATCCTGATGCTGGTCATGGTCCTGGCGTGATACCTCAATTCCAGGTAGTCGGCCGTGAATTTGCCCATCACTCCCCTCATCAAGTCCTTCAGGAACTCACCGGCTGCACCATGCCCTCAGTGGATATAGACCTTAAGCCCGAGAATGGACCCAAACCATACTTATTAGGGAAGAGTCCCATGAAAGAAGAGTGATGGATTTAGCCGTCGACTCCAGAATCGTCGAGGCCCTCGAGGAGCTGGGAATCCGGGACCTTACTGAGCCTCAGATCCAGGCTGTCCCGTTAATCCAGAGTGGGAAGAACCTGCTGCTGGTTGCCCCGACAGGCATCGGCAAGACGGAGGCGGC
>JAJISG010000040.1 GCA_022848835.1 Thermoplasmatota archaeon
GGGACATCAACCAGGACCGTCGTCTCAGAGGTCCCCACATTTACAGGAGACCTCCTATCGAGGGTCACTTCGTAGTAGTCAATCCCGGAGGCGGCGTCGCTTCCCGTCCAAGAGATAGGTACGGAAGAGGAGGTAATGATCTGTCCCTCTTCTACCGGGTCGTTAATCTGTATCACAGGCGGGACTCTGTCTATGCCCACAAGCGCTATGTCATCTACATACACGCCCTCATAGGGTCCGAACCCGACAGTCGGGTCGCTTATGAATCTGAACAGAAGAGTAGTGGTCGTGTTGGGGACATCGATGGTGACGGTCTGCCACCCTCCTGAGCTGACTCCAGGCTGCTCCCACAGGCTTACCCAGGCCCCCAAGGAGTTGATCCAGACACTAAGATAATCGGCCCGCGAGAAAGTGCCCGTCTCCGCCCAATACATGAAACTGAGACTAAGAGACTCGAAGCCAGAAAGATCTGCAAATTCAACCCACATTTGAGCATCCATGCTTTCATCGTAGTAGCGATTGTCAGCATTCAGAAAGTCGTTGATGTGGTTTACGCCGAGTTGGGCGCAGTAGGCACCGTAAGATCCCGTGTGAACACGTACTGAGGAGATCCCCCAGTAATCGTCTCCGAACTCGGCTTTCGCATCGTCTGCGGTCCAGAGTGAAAATCCCGCCTCGAAATCCTCTGAGAAAATAACGTATGGGCCTTTCGACGACGCTTCCGGCAGCAACACCAAGGAGGTCAGCATCAGCATCATGACCAGCAGGAACGGTCCGGTACTAGGCCCCCTCCGCGTCAGTTCACAATCCCCGGTAGGTCGATGGAGAAATCGCTACTAATGTCTTTTCATCCTTCGCCTCTTTACGGTGTAAGCAATGAGAAACAGGGCCCCAGCTGTGATGGCCACCGCAATCCAGACAAACTGCTCCGGGCCAATTACGCCCAAGGGCCAATCTCCGTCATCAGGCTCACCGATTTCCAGGTCAAGGCGCGTCCTGTCGGTATTTCCGTCGTCGTCCATTACTGTGAGCCTTATCGTGAAGTTGCTGGTGACCGCGTACGAGTGGTTGGTCTCCAGACCAGCGACAACCGTTCCATCGCCAAAGTCCCACTCAGCATAGACAATTTCACCGTCGTCCTCTGTGCCGAGCGCGTCGAAGTTTATCGGTTCCCCACGGTGGTGAGGCTCTGATATCTGGATCTGTGCCGATGGCGCCATACCACGGCGGGGTATGAGCGAGAAGTCCTCATCCGGGGGGAGGTCCTCGAACCATCTGGGAGGAGGGGTCCACAGGCTGGAACCGCAGCCGTCCCTGCGGTACATGGGCCCGGGAGGGCCGCTCATTCCCGGCAAGGGATTGGCCTCGCCCCAGAGACCTTCAAATGCCAGCCATGCTTGTTCGTCCAACAGCACAAGAGTGTAGTCTTCGTTTCCCACTGTTACCGTCCCTGATGCGGAATCCAATCCAGTAAAACCACAGGGTGTCAATCGCAGCATGTGTTCTCCAGCCGAGAAATAGCTGGCGTGTGAGCCCCGTGCGACGTACACTATGGGATGACTCCCGATTCGTTCCAAGTTCGTCCAATGCCTGACGATGGCGGTGTAGTGCTGAGAGTAGGCTACGAGTTTGGGGCGACCGGCCAGATCTAGGAGGACGGATACAACCTCCCAATCGCCCTCGTGCTTGTTCAGGCCATCGTTGTAGATGTAGAAAAACCAAAACTGCAAGAGTATCCCCTCGGACCAGGCGTTGACCCGAGCATAAACCGTGACAGGGTACTGCGAGGTTATTGCGCCATAAGAGATACCTGAACCTGTATCCTCCACATCTAGGTAGAATTCGGTCGAGCGGTAGGTGCCCAGAATGCTGGCCGGAATGGGAGCTTCCAAAATCAACTCCCCGTCCCGTCTGAGATTCGCGTTTTCCAGCATCACGTCAACCGGAACAGGATAAAGAACCTCTCTGCTACTGAACCTAAGAACCGGTGAGAACAGTTCAACAAGGGCTTCTGGATCATTCGGCAAGAGGAGAAACTGGGACTCTTCCCCGGCCTCGCCGTTAGGAGCAATCGCAAGGAGAAAGGATAGTGAGGCCATAATGAAGGCCATAAGGAGTGTTGCATGGCGGTAAGGGGTCGCGAAAATGAATCTAGAGCCTGCCATACGCCTACGCACATTAGAAGATAATGATTCAATCATCCATAAACATTGATGTACTGAAACAGCCCCCCACCTAGCGCGATTTCACCAGTCTGAGACCAGTCCTACGTGGGCGGAGTCGCCGCTCAACGCCCCACGCCCTTATTGCTATGAAGCGGCAGTGTGGGAGCTCGAATCAAACTCTGCCGGTTACACTTCAAGGCCCCTGAAGGGGGTGCAGCTTCATAGTGCGATAGCCCACTATCACCAGAAGGTGACCTTTCTTCAGTAGGTGGCTGTCCAGGTCTCTGTCACTGGAATCGACCCTCAGATAAGGAGTCACCCGCAGCTTTGAAGGAGTTGCAACGACTAGGATGTTCTGGAGCCCTATCATTCGCAGAACCTCCGGGCTTAGCTGAAGGTTACCTCTGCCAAGGATAAATCCCTGCGCACCGATAGGGCTGATAACCAGTCTGGCCTCTTGACGATTCTCCAAGAGCCTCAAGAGCCCGTCCTCGTTGAGATCCCGACCGACGAGCTTTCCGTTGAGCACGGCGTCAATCCCCAGGAGGGTCGTCTCCAACCCCAAATGTCGGCATATGCCATAGGTCGTCCCCCCGGGGCCGAAGATAAAGAGCGTCTCAGGTTTCTCCTCCATCAACTCCCTAAGGTAGTCGGCCATCTCCTCCCGGATGGCCTCGTCGGCCACCTCCTCTACCATGAGCTTACCCATCTGCACCAGGTTGGGCTCCTGTGGCGTGACTGCTAATCCATACAGCTGCAGAGACCATTCACCCATTCTGTATCGTGCCTCGTCCAGATCGATGACCTCCGCTTCACCGAGAGATAGAGACCCTGAGAGGAAACGGTTCAGGGTGACCGCAGCGGCTTCGGGACTCACACCGAAGACGGCGGAGTGCATTTTGACACCGGACGGAATGCCCAGAATGGGTAGTCGTGCATCGATGGAATCTAGGATATCGCGCGCCGTTCCATCACCTCCACAGAAAAGGAGAATCTCAGCCCCGGCTTCAACAATTGTCCGGGCGGCCCTTACCGTATCCTCCGCCACTGTAAGCTCTCCGGGCTCGTAGAGGACTTCATAGGAGTCCAGCCTGAAAGCTGCCGCCTCAAGCTCCGTCTCCCCCATAGGAGACCCGCAGGTGAGCCAGTGTATCTCCTGTGGAGTGTTGAACTCGCGGATGAACTGTAGGGCCTCAACGGCGCGTCCAGGCGCTACAGGCTCAGCTCCCATGGCTATGGCCTCCTCCAGGACATCGTCCGTTCCCTTGAGGCCCACCCTACCT
>JAJISG010000041.1 GCA_022848835.1 Thermoplasmatota archaeon
TGGCGGAGTGCGGAGGGCAGGATTTGAACCTGCGAACCACTAAGGACAGCCTCCTAAGGGCTGCGCCGTTGGCCTGGCTTGGCTACCTCCGCTTCTGTACCAGTTATCGTCTCCCATTCTTGAGCTTTTTCCCTTCGAGTCGGTGCAGCACACAATCTATATATCGCATTCACTCTTGCCAGCCAAGGCTCGAACCAGGAGGGAGGAATCACGGCAGCCCCACCCAAGCCCCCGAAGGAATACGTCTACCAGAGACCCATCAACGAGGAGAAGCTCAGGGAGAAGCTGATATACTACATCTACCGAAGCAAGGAGCAGATGGAGCGGGATGCCTGGTTCCCTGGGAACATATTCAACGTCAAGCTGGATGACAAGGTCCTAGGGGAGGCTCAGGTGATCCTCGTCGAGGCCCAGAAGGTGGAAGACCTCACCATCTATGACGCCCTTCTCACGGGATTCCAGACAGCGGAGGAACTCAAGGACGCGGTCATCGATTGGTTTGACTTCAAGGGCAATGTGGAGAAGCAAGGCTTCCTAAAGGTGCTCTACCGCTGGCTATGAGCCTCCGGAGTCACCTCCGCCTCCTCTGACTCTAGGGCACCTGCGATGAGCTCCACCAAGTCCACTGTTTCTATAGGAATGTTTGCCCTCCGGGCAACCTCCTTCATGTGCTCCTCCGCGTGGGGACAGGTGGTCGCCAGCACCTCGGCACCACTCCTCACCGCCTCCTCCAGCCTACGCCTGGCTATGTTGGCAGCCTCCTTCTCCCAGATGAGGTTGAAGCCGCCACTAGCACCACTACACAGGGTCTCCTCCCTGTTCCTGCGCATCTCCACTGCCTTCAGCTGGGGAATGAGCTTCAGTGCCTTGCGAGGCTCCTCGTACATCCCGCAGTTCCGGCCTAGATGGCAGGCATCGTGTAGGGTCACCACCTTGGACATAGGCTTCGTCAGTCTGAGCCGCTTCTTCCTCACTAGCTTCTCCACAAACTGGGAGATGTGGTAGACGGAGAAGGGCGGGTTGCCAATCATCTCCCTGTAGTCCCTCCGAAAGGCCCTGAAGCACTCCGCACATGCCGTGACCAGGGTCTTGGCCCCTGTCTTCGCCACCTCCTCCACGTTGTGGGGCGCCAGCTGCGCCCTCACGGCCCTCGTGTAACCCATCCGCATCAGGGGGGCACCGGTGCACCACTCGTCCTTTCCCAGGATTGAGTAATTTACCCCAGCGGCGTTCAAAATCCTGACCACATCACGGGCAACCTTGCGCTGTCTATAGCTCTGGGCACAACCCACCCAGAAAATCACCTCTGGATGCGTGGAGATCTTGGCCTCCTCGGGAATCCAGGCATCCCTCTCCTCATGGGGCTCGCCGTAGATGTTGTGCTCACGCAGGACATTCTCGTAGACCTGGCGATGCTCCGGAAAGTCCGCGACGTTGCGGTCGATCAGCCACTGCTTGATCTCATCCCATCTCTTCGCGAAGGGGATGTCCACGGGACACACAGTCTCACAATGACCGCACGACGTGCACTTGTAGACGGCCTCGGCAAACTTCTCATCGATGCGGACCTTCCTCTTGAGGAGGAAATCAACCAGGCCCCTGAGGTAGAACTGCTTCAAGTAGTGCATCTTGGCCCTGGGGGTGATGGATTCCCACCCCATCTCCTGGTAGGGCGGACACACGGGGGCGCAGTACCCGCACATTAGACATGCAAAGATGTCGTCCTCCCAATCCGTGATCTTGGCCGTGACCATACCTCCTACTGAGTATGCCGGGGGCAGATGGGCTGCTTAATAGCGAGTAGTAAATAGACCTTGTGGAGTACCGCATGTTCCACTCCTCGGTCACCCGACAGGAATGCCTCAGGCCACCCCAGTCATCGACGGCCGAGAGGGGACGCCCCTCAAAACTCCTTCATCTCCAGCCGCCCCAGCCGCTCCTCTATTCGCTCCATGCTGCTGCCGTATCGGAACCCTATTATGTCCTCAGATTCCCCAGCCTAACATCTGCCTGGCCGTCTCGGACATCTTTTCAGGTGTCCACGGGGGCTCCCAGACAATCTCTACCTCTGCATCTTCGATGCCGTCCAGAGTGAGGAGCTTCCTCGTCACATCCTCGGAGATCATGGTGTGCATCGGGCAGCCGGGCGCCGTGAGGGTCATCTTGACGTGAA
>JAJISG010000042.1 GCA_022848835.1 Thermoplasmatota archaeon
TGGCTGGAGACCCCCCCTACCTTAATCAGAAGATTGTTGAAGGGTACTAGAGTATCGGCAACCGTTCTCAGTCCGTCTACGGCCAAGATCTCCTTCAAGATCTGCTTAGCCTGGCTCAGGCTCTTCTCCACCACCGCCCCCACCTGCTCAGGAGAAGTCGAGAAGAGAATCCTGGGAACCGTCATGCGTGCTTTCTGTTCTTCTGTCGGCATTATCTCTGCGCCCCCATGGAGGAACTAGTGTCAGGTTATCAGAGCCTCCCGACTAAATAGCTTGCTGCTGCCCACCGACCCGCTTCTCCGGGGATACCAACGAATACCACCAATGCTAAAATGGCAGTTCACCTTTACTCTCCATGCACTCGTCCGGTTATCCCAACCTTAGGCGTGAGGGAGGATAGGATGAAATTCAAAACGACAGATCCGGCCACAGGGAAAATCATCGCTGAATATGAGACCATGTCCCGGGAGGAGGTCTTTGAGATTGCGGAGGCTTGTCACGTCGCCTTCCTGAGGTGGAGAGAGCGCGACGCCTCCCGGAGGTCTTCCCATTTCAGGAAATTGGCAGGGGTGCTTAGGAAAAACAGGGAGCGGTATGCAAAGCTAATCACCACCGAGATGGGCAAACCGATCACTGACTCCCTGGCAGAGATTGAGAAGTGCGCCTGGTCCGCCGAGGTCTTCGCCGAGAGAGCTAGCGACTGGCTCCAGGAGGAGACCTTCGAGGTGGATGGCAAGAGGCACGTCGTCTACTATGAACCGCTGGGAGTCATCCTCTCCATCATGCCCTGGAACTTCCCCTTCTGGCAGGTGTTCAGGTTCGCCGTTCCAACGATCCTCGCTGGGAATGTCTCCATACTCAAACACTCGAACACCGTCCCTCAATGCGCTCTGGCCATCGAGGAGGCGTTCAGGGAGGCGGGATTCCCCGACAACACCTTCAGGGCCGTTATCGCTGATTACAGCACCATTGCAGAGCTCATCGCCTCCGACATCATCCAGGGCGTCTCTCTCACAGGAAGCACCGGCGCCGGTCAGAGAATCGGCGAGATAGCCGGGAAGCATCTGAAGAAGGTCGTGCTGGAATTGGGTGGCTCCGATCCGTTCATCGTCTTGGAGGACGCGGACATCGATCTTGCGGCGCGAAAAGCTGCATTAGCTCGCGCTCAGAACGCGGGGCAGAGCTGCATCGCCGCGAAGCGCTTCATCGTTATGGAGAAGGTGGCTGACACCTTCTCTCAGAGGTTCGCTGAGTACATGAACGAGCTGGTGGTTGGGGATCCAATGGATGAGGAGACTCAAGTTGGCCCTCTGGTCAACCTGGACTCTGCAGAGGAGATGGGCGATCTAGTCGAAGATGCCATCAGCAAGGGTGCCAGGCTGATCTCTGGTGGAAAGAGACTTCACAAGGAGGGCTACTTCTTCCGACCGACAGTCCTTACCGACGTTACGCCGGAGATGAGAGTCGTGGCTGAGGAATCCTTTTGCCCCGTGGCCCCAGTCATCACTGTAAAGGATGAGGATGAGGCTATCGAGGTCGCCAACTCGACGGAGTTTGGCCTAGGTGGCAGCGTGTGGACCAGGGATCTTGAGAGGGGTATTAGGGTCGCCAGGCAGATTGAAGCAGGCACCTTGTTCGTGAACGCCGTGACGAAATCGGATCCCAGGATGCCCTTCGGGGGTATCAAGAGGAGCGGTCTGGGGCGTGAGCTCTCCAGGTTTGGAATCAGGGAGTTTGTAAACGTCAAGGCGTTGAACGTTTACGACCATCGGTAAGTGCCAGGACCGAGTGAGAAGGCGGGTTGAATATGAAAGCGTCAGACCTCTTTGTAAGGTGCTTGGAGGAGGAGGGGGTAGAGTACGTCTTTGCAGTTCCAGGCGAGGAAAACCTGCACCTCCTCGAAAGCCTGCGCACATCGAAAATCAGGGTGGTCCTGAACCGCCACGAACAGTGCTCAGCCTTCATGGCGGCCACCTACGGAAGGCTGACCGGCCGGGCGGGGGTCTGTCTTGCAACCCTGGGTCCCGGTGCCACGAA
>JAJISG010000043.1 GCA_022848835.1 Thermoplasmatota archaeon
TCTCCTGGTGCCGGGCTATGACCTCGTGAAAGCGCACTCTCGACGAGCCGCCGGCCGGGTGATGAGCGATGGCGCAGTCAAAGCCCATCCGCTCCGCGAGGAGCAGCTCCCCTTCACCTACGTCGATGCCCATGAGGACCCTCTCGATGCCTCTCCCTTGAAGGAAGACCTCAGAGTCCGCGGGCACCTCCTTCAGCCCTGACATATCCAAGGCTAACCGCATGATCCCCTCCGTGTCCATGATGCTGCAAGGAGGAGGTCTGGGAAAAATCTGGCTATGCTATCAACGTCGATTGTCGAACCGAAACCTTTATGATTGTCGAATACGCTGCGGCCCGCTACGAGGGAATTGCCTTGGAAGACTACTTCGGTATCAGGGATCTGAGGAGGTGCATGCACGACTCTGGATATGAGTGCGACCGACTGTTCCACTACTGCAGGCTCTGCAGCATGCCTCTAGACGACTGTGACTGCGACCCTGTAGAAGCGTAAGTTTTAACTTTGATAACACCATGTGGTCTGCGGGATGGGATGTGAGGTTGCCCAGACGCCCCGAAACACATTGTTTCTCCCCTCCGCAAACTCCTCCCCGCGGTATTTTGGCGCCTGGGTCTTCCCATCCCAGTTTTTCTCCGGTTGTAGAATACATCTGAGGGTTTGAGAGCCAGAATTTCATCTCTCGGGCCGTAGGGAGAAGGGCTGAGAGTGGTCCACTGGTAGCCGTCGAGCTCTCCTTCGCAGTCTCCGCAGGGATATTGACAGCCTTCTCCCCCTGCGGTGTCCCCTTCCTCCCCAGTCTGGTCTCCTACTACCTAAAGGACGAGAAAGGGCGGATCCACGGCGGCGTAGGGAGCGCTTCCTTCGCCACGGGCCTCCTCATCCTATTGATGCCTCTGGTCCTCCTGGCCTTCTTCGCTGCCACCCTCCTCGCGAGCTACACAGCCTACTTCGTGCTGGCGAGTGGTGTGATTACCCTGGTCCTCGCGGTGGCGATGTGGAAGGAGATCCCTCTGTTTCCCCGGCTGGGTGTAAGGTTGAAGTCGGATGCCTCCGGATACAAGCCTCTCTTCGTAATGGGCTTCGCCTACATTGCGGCCTCGGTCGGCTGCACCCCAGCCCTCTTCTTCGGCGTGGCGGCCACAGCCATCGCAGCCGGCTCCCTGACCAACTCGACCCTCATCCTGCTGGCCTTCGTCGTAAGCGTCGTCGTTCCGACCCTCCTCCTTTCGCTCGTGGCGGCCGAGTACCGACAGACCTACGCCGAGAAGATAGGACGATTGATAGGGCCCATAAAGAAGATCTCGGTGGCCCTCATGTTTGGGATGGGTTCATACCTGATCGTGTTCTATATCCTCTACACCTACGCAGGGTTGCCGCTAGCATGAGTCCGGGAAACGTACGTAGAGGCATCGTCTGGGCCGCCCTATCGGCAGCTCTTCTTCTCAAGATGATCCTCCTCGAGCCGCTTGACCTGGGCATCCAGGGATTCAGGCTGGTAATCGTGGCCGCCCTCCTGCCCATGGCCCTCCTGATGCGCTGGGCCGGGGTTGCCGTCATCGCTACCGCCTGCGGACTGGCTCACGGACTGAACCACGGTGACATTGCAGACGCCATGATAGCCGCAGGATCGGTGGGTATAGCCACGGCAGCTGGCGTGCTGATCCTTCGACAGAATGCAGGTGTCCTGCGATGGCTCGCTGCAGGCTGGGTCATAACCGGCCTACTGTCGTTGTCCATGGCGACAGGCAACGCCCTTTTCCTGGGTTATGGGTTCCAGGAGGCCCTGATTACGGTCCTCCTGGGAGTCTGGGCACCGTTGAACCTCCTTGGAGTTCCAGCCGCTATCCTGCTGAACCGCTCGGGCCACTGGGCGCTGTCCCAAAGCCAACCCTGGGCGAGAGGCCTATAGGAGGACCACCCCTGAGGCTCTCTTTCAGCTCGAACGCCATCTATGGGCTGAAGCGGATATCCATCGCTGCGGCCTTCGGGCTGGGATTCGTCGGGGCCTACCTCTCCCTTCCCGTGAACCTCTGGCTTGGCGGAGAGGGCGGCTTTCTCCTGAGGCCGGAACCTGTGATAATACCGGCAGCTCTTCCCTTCGGGTTGCCCGCCATCATAGGCACCTCCATAGGCGTCCTCCTCCACAACCTCTTCTTCCGCCTCACTCCCATGGGCGTTACGATCCCGTTCTCGGTGGCTCAGACCATCGTCGTACTGGCAGCTAGCTATCTCGCCATGACTCTCCGACAGAGACTTCCCCGCCCCGTTAACAACCTGGCCGCGACGTGG
>JAJISG010000044.1 GCA_022848835.1 Thermoplasmatota archaeon
TGTAGAACGCACTGACCCACGTACTCACCTCCCTTCGTCGCGAGGAAGTAACCCTCGGACAGAGCACCGGGGGATTCTAGCGTCCACTGCCTGAAGAGTTCGAGGGAGACAGGAGTGTATTTCCCCGGAAGGGGGACGTCCTTCATCAGTGTCGCCGCAAGCTCATGTAGCATCGAGTTCAGCTCGGACCTGACCTCGATCTCTTGAGCGCGGGTGACGATCTCCACCCCTTCCATACTCCTGAGCTGACCACGGTACTGGGAGGGTTCGAACCATGATAGGTCAAGGACGGACTCCCAGGTCCGTTGCTGCTCTACGAAACTCCGATGCTGCAGGAAGCGGACGCTCTCACCCATGCTCTCCTGGGCCCATGAACGGACCTCCACAGCCTTCAGTTCCTCTAGCCTCCCCATGAGGAAGTCGTAGAGGAGGGTACCTATCCCCCGCCTCTGCCGCTCTGGGTCCACGTTGATCTCCATCCAGAACTTCCGTGGATGGAAGATGCTTGGAGAGTGGCCGTACTCAATAAATCCAACGACGTCGCCTGCGATATCCAGGGCTACGTACCGCTCGAAGGTGTACCTGTCATGGTCCCAACTCTCGTCCTCGAAGCGCAGCTCCTTCAGGCTCATCGCGTGATCCGGGAAGAGTGTGTTTCGAATCTTCAAGACTCTCTCGTAGTGCTCAGGCTGGAACTTCAGGAGCTTGTCAGCCTCTGGAGCGAATTCCGTGGTTCTCTTCATATCCATTACAGAGGGGGCTCTTGTAGGGGAAAGCTAGACCTTCAACCAGCTTCTCATCACATTTACACTTTTGCCTGGCTCCAATCAAACAGATGATGCTGGCAACGAACAAGCATGTCGACATCGTCCGTCGCATCAGGGCCAGCCCTAGAGCCCGCCTGTCTCGGGAAGATTAAGCGCCTGGGGTCCCCGTGGGCGGGACCTCATTCAAGTACTCCTCGAAGGGCCTGAAACTCCCTTCCCTACCGAGAAACTCCCTCAACATCTCAGCAGCGGGTTTGGCACTGCCCGGCTCGAGGATGATGCGGCGATATCTCGCCGTCTGCTTGGGGTCGAGTAGGGATTCCTGCTCCTCGAACACGCTGAACAGGTCCTTCTCGATCACGAGAGACCACATATAGGTGTAGTAGATGGCAGAATAGTCGTTGAGGTGACCGAAATTGCACTGAAAATGCGTGCCCTCGAACCAAGGGACCAGGTCGTACTTTCGGTGTAGTTTCTTGGCCAGGGCAGTGGTGTCCACCTCTTCAGGGTCGCGGTTGTAATAGTTCAGAGAGATGGCTGCGAGAGCCATCTGTCGGCGAATCAGGAGCCCCCTGCTCACCGTCCCCGCCTTCTTCAACCTCTCAACAAGCTCCACCGGGATCGATTCGCCCGTCTCATGGTGGATCGCGAAGCTCTGCAACGCTTCGGGGTCCCGTGCCCATTCCTCCAGCAGCTGGGAGGGCACCTCGATGAAATCCCATTCCATATGGCCAGGGGCGTTGTAGACCCACCTCCCTCGTCCGGAGAAGATTGAGTGCAGCAAGTGGCCAAACTCGTGGAAGAACGTCACCACATCGGTGTGATCCATGAGGGCAGGCCCCTTCGCCTTCCCGGGGTCAGGGAAGTTGCACATCAACAGACCCTGGGGCAGCTGCACCCCCCTTATCCCTCTGACGATGGTGGCCGACGCTGCATGGGTGAACTTGCCATCTCGAGGATGCAGGTCCAAGTAGAAGCGACCTCTGCGCTCATCACCTATGAAGACGTCGTAGACCATGACCGATTCGTGCCAGACAGGAACATCATCGACGCGCTCGTACCTTACACCGAAGAGCTTCCCGGTGATCGAGAAGATGCCGTCCCTGACTTTCTCAAACTCGAAGTAAGATCTCATCATTTTGGAGTCAAAGTCGAACTGCTCGACCCGGACCTTCTCGGCGTAGAAAAAGCGATCCCAGGGCTGGAGCACCTCCACCTGGGGCTTCTCACGCCGCTTCCGGTCCAGCAGGAGGGCGTAGTCCTCTCTAGCGCGCTTCCCCGCTCTCTCCGTGATCTTATCGATGAACTCGCCGGCCGCTGCAGCCGTACCGATCATCTTGTCCTCGGTAACGTAATCGGCGTAGCTATCATACCCCAGGATGCCAGCCAGCTCGTGGCGCTTTGCCAGCAACCGATCGAGGACCTTGAGATTGGCGGGATAGCCTCGATTCAGGGATTCCTCGGAAATCAGTCGACGCAGATCCGCCCGGCGAGCGTACATCAGGACCGGGAAGAGATCGGGGTAGTTGGTGGTGATGGTGATCAGGCCGTCATCCCCAGGAGGGTGAGAGGCGATGAAGTCGTCAGGGAGACCGTCGAGCTCTTCTACGCCCTTCAGGTGGACTGAGCGAACGTCCTCCCGGATGTTGCGTTCGAATTCCTGGCCCGTGGCAACGATCTCGTCATCGAGCTTCTTGATTCTGGCCCGGGTGGCCTCGTCGCAATTCACCCCAGCGCGCTTGAAGTCCCGGAGTATCTTGAAGACTGCATAGCGCGTCTCCGCGTCTTCCTCCTCTACGTCCATGGCGGCGAAAGCCTCGTACAGTGGCTGATTGAGGGAGAGCTCGGTTTCAAAGCTCTTGGCGGCTAGGTGAGCATCCTCAGCTGCGTCCCGAATCGTCGAATCGGGATGGAGGTTCAGCAGGGTGGAACTCTGACTGGAGACCCCCCCTACCTT
>JAJISG010000045.1 GCA_022848835.1 Thermoplasmatota archaeon
GAATAGGTAACGCGGTCGTCCAACATGCCAGCCCACCTGTGTCATCGTCGTCATACCGCCTATTTCAATGTTGAGAGGCCATTCTCCGCGGTGGTAACGGTGGACAAAAGCGCACACAAGACTGAAGATCAGGATATGTAGATCAGGTGTGGAATTTCCACCTTCACATAGGACAACTCACCATTGGCCAGCCTTCTCGCCCTAGGGATCCAGGCGTCGATTGCGCTCAGAAACTCCTCCAGCTCAATGCCTCGATAGAAGGGTCTGAATCGATCCACGAGGTCCCTCCCGGCAACGAGCAGGTCCAACATGCCCCTGAAGGTCTCCTTCCTGAAGTGATGGAAAGCGGCGGCTATCTTGATAATGCCCTGCAGGAAAACCTTGACATCCCCATTTTCCGCAAGCCAGACCTTTTCCAGTACTTCGTGACACTCAAAGAAGTGCCCGCTGTTGTAGAGGCCAGAGCCTTTCTCCAGCGCCTCGCGAATCCTCTTGAGACGAGAGATCGCTTCCTCCGAGACATCCGACACGTTGATTCCAAGACGTGCAAGCCTCTTATTCTCTCACCTCTCTCCCTGGCCATCATCAGCCTGTGGGACTCCCCTGCGAGCTGACGTGGCGAAGTCACTACACGCAGAGATTGTTACACGTTTCCGAGCGCCTCTCGAGCCAGATTTGCCCCCTGGACCATATTCTTGAGCTTCTCAAATGCCACTTCCCACGTCCGAGTTCTCAACCCGCAGTCGGGGTTCACGAAGATCCTCGCGGGATCACCGAGTACTTCTGTCGCTCTCAGTATCCGATCCCTGACCTGCTCCGGTGTCTCGATACGGCTCACGTGAACATCCACCACTCCAAGGCCGACTTCCCGCCCGTCGTCATACTCTCTGAACAGCTCCAGAGCCGCGTAGCCATCCCCAGATTCGTCATCCCTATTGGCGAACTCCCAGTCCAGCTGGCTACATCTCCTCATCTCTAGGACGTGGGGAAAGAGAAGACGATAGTCGCCATAGCATATGTGGGCTGTGAGCTTACAGCCGATCCCCTTCGTTGCGGCGTTGAAGCCCTCGACAAAGATGCTCACCTCTTCCGGATGGGTCGTCGCCGCTGGCTCATCCAGTTGAATGACCTCTGCCCCCGCCTGTTCAAGTGCCCTGAGGTTGGGCCTGATGACCTCATCGGCAATGTCGAGAACCAGGTCCCGCCTGGCCTCCAGCTTTCTCCTGCTCAGGTTCGAGATTCCCGCAAGGCGTCCCTGATAATACTCATTGAAGGACCAGTCCGCCAGTGTATAGGGACCCGTGATCGGTACCTTGACCAGCCGTCGGGCCTTATCCTGCACGAAGGAGAACTCCTCCAGGTGGTAAGCCGCCTCGAACCCCACTCTACCCACGCACGCGGCCTTCCGGTAGTACTTGTTGTCGAAGGATCTCACGTGGCCGAGAAACTTGAAACCCTTCATCCGTCGGATGGGATACTCATACATCTCCACCCTCCGTTGCTCCCCATCGTAGACATAGTCGAGGCCGGCCGACTCCAGGAATCGTAGGCCATAGAGGGAAGCGTAATCCCTCAGCTCCCCCTTCCTACCTTTCAGCTCTCGGTCTCTGAGGACTCCGACGAGATTCTCGTATCCCTTGACTCCCAGGAGCTTGCCCCAATAGGCAGCCTCCTCTATCTCCACCTCCGTGGCTCTCCCCCTCTTGGGGGCGGTGACGAGCCATGATGGCTTTGAGAGGCTCCCGATCTCCTGACACGGAAAGAGAACCGACATCAGCCCACCTCTTCGAGCCGTGTCCGCGCCTGGCCCAGGGATCTGACTTTCTCTACCGCGACCGACCTCGGGAGGAACTCTAGGCCGGTGTTAGGACACAGAATCAAGCCGGTGGGTGAGAGTGCATCGAGAACACGAGAAGCGAGGTCGACTATCTCCTCCGGTGTCTCCAGCAGGGAGTTCCTACCATCGATGCATCCACATCCCAGGACCTTGTCAAAGTCCACATCTTTCAACCCGCTCAAATCCTCCTCGTAGAGGTCCAGCCCGATGGCATCCACCGGAAAGTCGAGGAGATCTGGCAACAGTGGCTCGGTTGGCGAGAAGAATAGGTGCAGGGATAACTGAAGGCCATCAGCGCCTCGCACGATTTCGTATGCCTGTCTCACCACCTCAAGGAGGTCATCCGAGGGAGGATTCACCGCCAAGGAGGGTTCGCTGAACTGGATGTGAGTGTATCCTAGCGCCTTCATCTCCCTACATACATACGCCAGGCAACGGGCTACGGACGGGATGACTTCTGTCGGTTGGGAGTAGTGGTGATCCTCCACCAGATCGCTGAATGTGTAGGGTCCAGGAAAGATGGCCTTCCGTGGGTTCCCGGCGGGGAGTGAGTCAACCTGCAGGTACTCCCGCGAGATAGGCCCCGGCTCGAGGGAGGTGGAGATGACAGGCTGTCGGAAGAAGGTGTTGTTGTCAAACCACCTCTTCAGACCACCCAGGGACAAGCCACCCCAGGCCTCAACCAAGGGGCGGAATGCGTCCTGCCAGTTCAGAAGACCATCGCTGAGACAGTCCAATCCTGCTTCCAGCTGGAGGCGAACCAGTCCCTCCACATCTCGCTGAAGAGCCTCATCCACCTCTCGCTTCGTTACTCGACGGCGATCAAACCCCCTCGTGGCCGCAATGAACTCTTCTGATCTTGGGAATATCCCCGTTAGGTAAGCATCCACAGCAGTGCCCATCTCTGTTAGCCTGCCGGAGGTCCAGTTGTTCGTTTTATTAATAGCTTTGGTCCAGAATTATGACTCGCAGTTATTTAAATGCCCGATCAATCATCCTCAGGATATCCGCCCTGGTGACTATCCCCGTGACGACGCCCTTCTCCATCACCAGCACCATGGAGTAGGCATCAAGGAGCGAAAGAGCCTGGGATACCTCCGCCTCAGGTGGCAGGGTAGGTGGCACGGGTTCCATCACTTCCAGAATCCTCTTCAACCCGACGGCGGCCGGGCTCTTGGCTTCCGCCATTTCCCTCATTATGCTCCTCTCGCTTACGGAGCCTAGAGGAACGCCCTTCTGAAGGACGGGAAGCTGGGAAAAACCATACTCCGCCATCTTCCTCACTGCTCTCGAGACTGTCTCTTCAGGAGCAGCACCAATGACGGGTCTACTCATGACCTTCCTGAGAACGGTCTTTGGCTTTCGTCCTTCCTCCAGAACTTTCAGAATCCTCCTGACAGTGGATAGCCGAGGATCCAGTCTGCCCTTCTCGAGACGGGAGATGTAGGCCTGACTAACCCCCGCCATTTCCGCTAGCTTCGACTGGGTAAGGCCTAACTCCCTCCTCCTCTGGAGTATGTACATCAGCTCCCTGGGCAACTCCATAGACCGTGAATGATGTTGGGGAACATATATCTCTAGCGGCAGAACCCTTGTCCCACCACATAGAAGAGAGGGGAGCTCTAGTACAGGATAAATAGGGGAGGCACTTCCAAGCAGTTGACATGGATCTAGAAGGGAAGGCTTTGCGGGACTACATGGAGAGTCTGCTGCCTGAACGGGACGAGCTGTTGAAAGAAATGGAGAGCGTGGCCCAGGAGGAGGGCATACCCATTGTGGGCCCCCATGTGGGTTCCCTTCTTATGATTCTCGCCTCAGCCTCTGGCGCCAGGAGGGCCGTGGAACTGGGTACCGCGATAGGCTACTCAGCGATATGGCTGGCCCGAGGTATGGGAGCGGGCGGACGTCTGGTCACCATCGAGATGCGAGAGGAGATGGCCCGAAGGGCTGGGAGGAGTATTGAAAGGGCCGGTCTCCAAGACTCGGTGGAGATCCTCGTGGGCAAGGCCCTGGAGCTTCTCCCGACTCTTGGGGATGGCTTCGATCTAGTTTTTAATGACATAAACAAGGAGGACTATCCAGCGGTCCTGCCACTCTGCAAGGAGGCCCTCAGATCTGGCGGCCTTTTGCTTACGGATAACGTGCTCTGGGGAGGCCGTGTCGTCTCCAAGGAGGACGTCTCCCCCTCTACAGAGGCCATCCGAGAGTACAACAGGGTCCTCGCGGAGGATGAAGAGTGGACTACGGTTATTCTGCCGATACGAGATGGGGTCTCAATAAGCGTTAAGAGGGTATGAGTACCCCTGGCTCGCCCCTTTGTGGACGTTATCTGCTTGATCGAACAATCCGGCTGCTCAAAATCCAGATGGATTCGAATACCTCCATTGCGAAAAGAATGAAGTCCCCCTTCCACCCTTTTCGCATTCGCTTCCTCTCAACCGAACTCCACACTCGGTCGCCATCCCTTACCTAGCATGACGGAGACAGACATGGGTCATCAATCGGCAACTCCTGCTTGGAGATGTTGGTAGAATGAAACTTGGCAAGGTGATGCCCGGATTTGAACCGGAGTCGCTGGTTCATACTGTCCGAAGGCCGGGCCATATCGATGGAACCGTTCACCTCCGGTCATAGGGCTGAAAGAGTTCCACCACTCCCACGTCCAGAGCTCCACACCGGGCTGCTGCCACGGCTCTATGAGGAGGGCCTTCCCGATATTCCGAACTGCTGGAGCACCTCCCGCGGAACTGGGTTCTCGTATTCCACATCCAAGGCCTCGCAGACGTAGCGTAAAGCCATGTCGGTAGTAATGAGATGGGTGGCTCCCCCGCTGGCCGCCAGGGCCACGATAAAGCAATCGTACATGTCATGTCCGGTCTCCCCGGCCAGCTCGAGTGCTTTCACCACCACACGCCCGTCTCCACTGACATAGGTCGGTGATCGAATCCCTGCAAGGGCCCCCACAGCGGTGTCGGCCTCCTGTGGTGCCACCGCCCATCGAGAGACGAGCACCCATCTTGCCCGAATCAAGAGGTAGGAGCTAAGGAGTAGTCGGAAATCGCCTCGGAACCCAGGCATCACGGCCTCCCGCAGAAACGGATGACCGATATGACTCTCGTCTAGGAACACCGCTATGGCGTTCACGTCGAGGAACTTACTGTCCAACCAGTGCCTCCGTCCCAGTTAGGACTGGTTTCCTTTTCCACCCACCATGAGAGTTGACAGTAGGGATCTCAGGCGCCTCCTTCCTGAGGACAAGGAGGGAGCCCTGCCGCTCAATTACCACCTCGTCGTGGGTGTTCAAGCCAAGCTGGCGTCGCAAGGACGCGGGAATAGAGATTCTTCCCTTATCATCGAGCTTGGTGCGAGCCATGGGCATGCTATACTGTTAGTGGGATAAATATCTTGTGGGACGTGGGAGAAGAGATGCCCCACCCTCGGTCAATAAGAATGGGGCTGACAGGACTTGAACAGGAGTCATGGACCGCTCGATGGGCTAGATTCTCTTGTTGCAGGACTACATGCTTAGCGGCCATACTCTCCCTCCTACAGCCTGTTCTCTTTGATGGAGGCCTGCCTCTCGGTCAACCCGATTTCGTCCAGACGCCGTCGAATCACTTCCTAGATGAATCCGTAGAATCAGATTAACCAAAGTCAGGTCTCCGGCTAATGAGCCCCTCCATTCTTTCTAGCAATTCCCGCTGGAGGCTTGGGGATTGATGCCCTGTACGTGCGATGTGATTATTCTCCGACGTATACTTATCCTCCATATGAGGACTGGGACAGTAATCCGACTCCATCAATAAGCGTTAAGAGGGTGTAGTTCTTTGGAATTGCCTAGCGCAATCTGGCCGCGGAGGAAGGTTCATGGTGGAGGAGTATGGAGTATACATCAACGGGGAGTGGGTCGATTCATCAGGAGAGGAATTGTTCGACGTCATCAACCCCGCGAATGGGGAGACCCTGGCCCGTTTCCCCCGGGGGACCCGGGAGGACGTTCATCGGGCTCTGGATGCTGCGATGGAGGCCTTTCCTGGCTGGAAGGGGACACCCCCCGTCAAGAGAGGCGAGGTACTCCTGCGGGCCTCCCAGATCCTGAGGGATAAGAAGGACAAGCTCTCGAAGCTCCTAGTCCGGGAGAACGGTAAGGTGATCGCCGAGGCCAGGGGAGAGGTCCAGGAGGCCATAGACTTCTTCGAGTACATCGCGGGGGAGGGCCGCCGTCTCCTGGGCGAAACGGTGGCGACGGAGCTCCCAGACAAGTTCGCCATGACGGTCCGTCTCCCGGCGGGCATTGCAGGCCTCATAACCCCCTGGAACTTCCCCATCGCCATACCATCGTGGAAGATAGGTGCCGCGATCGTCAGCGGTTGCACCATGATCTTCAAGCCTGCCACGGGCACGCCCATCCTAGGAGCGAAGCTCGTGTCGGCGCTTGAGGCGGCAGGTCTCCCACCCGGCATTCTGAACATGGTCACCGGTCGGGGATCTGAAGTGGGCGAGGAGATCGTCACCAACCCCATGGTGAGCGTGGTGTCCTTCACGGGTGGGTTGGACACGGGTAGGGAAGTCTACACCA
>JAJISG010000046.1 GCA_022848835.1 Thermoplasmatota archaeon
AGGTCGTGGCCTACTATCAGATACTGGCTGCCTCTATGGATAAGCCATTATCACCCGGCGAATTCGACTTCCCGGAGATAGAGGAGAAGCTCCTATCTGAGGGTCTTCTGAAGCAAACGGCGGAGAGTTTAACCCCTGGACCCGGGGCGAGGAAAGCCCTGCGGAAGTATAACATCCGTGGCATAGGGGACAACGTGGCCATCAAGGATGGAGTGAGGTGGATCGGGGAGCGTAGCATGCCCATGGCAGCTAGGGAGCTCCACCCGGGCGCATTATACCTGCACGCGGGCAGGGTTTACAGGGGCACCTCCTTCCACTTCAGCTACAAGATGGGCGTCGCCCAAGTGGTGAGGGTGAAGGTAGAGAAGGAGAGGACCGAGGCCCTACGCTATTCCCAGCCCGAGGTGGTAGATGTCCTGGAGAGCAAGCAGTGCTTCTCGGCCCAACTCCTCTACTGCAAACTCCGCATCACTGAGGTGGTACACAGCTACGTGGTTAGGGACGTTTACTCAAATAAGAAGCTTGCCCAGAAGCCCTTGAAAAAGCCCATTCACTACACCTTCGAGACCAAGGGTTTGGTATTCACCGCCCCCTACCCCGGAGACGTGACGAGGCCGGGCCTCACAGAGGAGGATATCCTCGGGGGGAGCTTCCACGCGGTGGAGCATGTGCTCATAGAGAGCAGCAACATGCTCGTTGGAGGGGGCAGCGGCGAGGTCGGAGGGGTCTCCATGGGCAACTCAGGTACCATATTCGTCTACGACGCAACTCCAGGGGGAAACGGCATCTCCAAGCTCTTGTACGATCGCTTCGAGGAGGCGGCGAGGCGTTCCCTCAAGATCCTGAAGGAGTGCTCTTGCACCAGCGACGACGGCTGTCCCTCGTGTACCTATTCCTATCAATGCGGTAACAACAACTCACCCCTCTTAAAGGAGGGAGCCATGGTATCCCTGGAACTTCTGATCAACCAGGCAGAGACCGTGGTGGACGAGGATGAGTTTGCCGATGAAAAACCCCTCGTCTGAACAATCGGCATTGGATCAAGGGAGACGGAGGTTTAACTCCTCCGGTAATAAACCAGCACCGAAAAAGGAAAAAAGACTTAAGGCATCGAATCCCAGTGAGTGAACATGGAGCTCCTCAACAAAGGAAAAGCTAAGAGTGTGTACAAAGGCGAGGCAGACCTGATTATAGAGTTTAGGGACGACCTTACTGCCGGCGACGGCGCGAAACACGCGACTATGGAGGGGAAGGGTGCCTTGAACGCCGAGATCTCAGCCAGGTTCTTCGAGCTCCTGGACGAGGCGGGTATGGAGACCCATTTCCTCGGCTATGAGAAGCCCAACAGGCACCTGGCGAAGGAGGTGAAGATTATCCCCTTGGAGGTGATATGCAGGAACATCGCCGCTGGAAGCATATTGCGCAGGTATCCCTTCGAGGAGGGACAGGAGTTCACCCCACCCCTCGTAGAGTTCGGCTTCAAGAGCGACGAGTACCACGATCCAATGCTCAACGACGAAGTTGCCATCGCCTTGGGAGCCGTCAAAGATAGGGGGGAGCTAAATCGAATGAGGGAGATGACCTTGAGGGTAAACGATATCCTAAGGGGCTTTTTAGCTGAGAGGGGGGTCATCCTAGTGGACTTCAAACTGGAGTTCGGTTGGGATAGGGATGGCAATCTCCTTCTCGCGGACGAGGTCTCTCCGGATACATGCCGCTTCTGGGATGCAGAGACCAAGGAGGTTATGGACAAGGACCGCTTCAGGAGGGATATGGGGGACGTTTTGGAGTACTACCGGGAGATCAGGAGGAGGGTCTACGGGGACTAGCTCGCGCCGCAATATTCTGCAGTGAGCTACGCGTCAGAGGCTCCCCGCGTACTCGAGCATGTTCTTGAAGATCAAATACCCGTCGCCCTTATCCTCAAGACCAGTTCGGGTCCAATCGGGATAGGCGATTCTATGGAAGGCCCTCTCAGGGTGGGGCATCATGCCTAAGATGGTGCCCTTGGAATCGCATATACCGGCTATATCGTCGAAGGACCCATTGGGGTTCTCCGGATACCTCCCATCCGCTTGGACGCCGTCCTCTGTGGAGTACCTGAAGGCCATCTGATCCCCCGCTTCTAATCGCTGGAGGTACTCCTCTTCCCTGCCCGGCGGAAAGATGACTTTGCCCTCGCCGTGAGCCACTGGTATCCGCACCACTTGGGGCAACCCTTTGGTGAATACGCACCTACCCTTGTTCTCCATCCTCAGGTACGACCAGCGGCACTCGAAGCCGGAGGACGCATTCCGTCCCAGGGCCATCTGAGCCTCGCCCGAGTCGTAGCCCGGAAGTAGCCCTGCCTCGGACAGCACCTGAAAGCCGTTGCATATACCCAGGATGGGTTTGCCCTCCTCAGCGAAGGCGGTGATGAGTGCGCCGAATTTTTTTCCCATTACTTTCCCCATTATGGCGCCTGAGCGGACGTGGTCGCCGTAGGAAAAGCCCCCAGGTATCACTAATCCATGGTACTCGGGCAGGGAGGAGAGCCGGTCTATCCTCACCACCTCTGCTGTCGCCCCCAAATCCAGAAAAGCCTGCCTGGTCTCGATGTCGCAGTTCGTGCCAGGGGCACGGAGGACGCATA
>JAJISG010000047.1 GCA_022848835.1 Thermoplasmatota archaeon
TTTGTGGGGACGAGGTTGACCAGGCTACTTTGTGGCAGCTTTACACGGCTAGCGGCCAGGGCCTTTTACCGGTGCAAATCGCGGAGAGACTTTCAGAATTTAATGTTAGTCGGTACACGGTTACGCGGAGGATCCAGCGCATGAATAAACGGTTTCAAGAGAAGTTTGGCAAGTGTGTTGCTGAGAAACATGGCCGCAGTGGACCTTGGGCCATGACTAGCTATTTACTCAGGATCCGGGGAACAACTATTGAGGAAGCACGGGAGGAGAAAGCTTCATGGCTCTAGTCTTATGGGAACTCCCACTGTATGTGATTTGTCCTGGTTAATGCGCGCGCACATGGGAAGATAGTAGGAAAAGGGCGGTGTTTGATGCGTGTTTACAACCTGTTTATTGTGAAGCAGGCGTTGATGCAGGTGGCTAAGCGGATTGTGTCTTGATCGAGAAGAAGGCTACAGCAAGGAGTATCTGAGCAAACCAGAGAAGTATGAAACCAACACCAATAATAGTCAAAACAGCGCCTATCAGAGTCAGCAACCCTGCAGTACTAAACATGTTCACTCCCGTCTTTGCGGAAAGGATGGTAAATGATCTTCTCAGGAAAACGGCTGCGACAACAATGAATACGAAAAGCACAACCAAACTTCCAACGATAGCTGCAATATAAGGCCACAGAATATCCAAGGTCACTAAGTTTTGCCAGTTAATGCATTGAAAAGCTGTTCAGTCTCCCCACACGGTAGAACTGACCCACCCTCCGCCGGGAGTCGAGAGACATTCGGCAAAGATATAAGCGAGGCCTCTCCATTCGAAGTGTCGAGAACAGGGATGAAGATCGGGGACAGGGATGGCCTGGACGCAATCTACGATGAGGAGGCTCAGCTCATACTTTCCAACAGGGAGCGGCTCTATGGGCGGAGAGGCCTTACCATCGACGCGTACGAAGTCAGCCTGCTGACCAGGAAACCTCTGTTTGTCGACAGCCTGTACATGGTATTCTATACGAACCAGCGAATCGTGGGCTTGAGGGATATGACTGAGAAGGAGAAGGAGCAGTACCTGGGCACTCTATCGCCTATCGATCGCGCGAAGCTCGTGGGTTCTCTGGGGGAAGAGCACCACGTCCTGAGTTATGTCGAGTATCCCCTTATGGAGATCACACGTGTGTCCAAGGTTGGAACGAAGTACCTGAGGCTCATGGTGGGTTCCGACGACCGCAGCTACGAGTTCCGTTACAGGCCATGGGGAGCTGCCTGCCGCTTCTTCAGCATCCTCCTGAGGAAGGAGGAGCAGAAGTAGCTCGTTCCGTTGTTTTGTTGTAGTGAATATCGCTACATAGTCTTTAAGTCAGACTCACTGATATCGAAGGGCTCAGGGGCAGATGGGTCCCCTAGGTGGATGCATGTCTTACGACATCAGGGAGATGAGCCTAGATAAAGTCGATAACAAGGCCAAGAAGGCGGAAGACTGGATGTACGACTCCGATCCCAGGGGGACGGGGAAGACAGTCGTGATGAGATACCAGGAGTCGAGGGATCTAGGCGCGACGGTTACCATGCCCTCTAAGTTACGGAAGGGATTACCCAGGCGTACAGGATCTCTCTGCCCTGAGTGCGTCAAGATAATCCCGGCGGTCCTCTACGAGGAGAACGGTGCCCTCGTGATGAAGAAGACCTGTCAGGAACACGGCGAGTTCAAGGAGGTCTGCTGGTCCGATGTGGATATGTACCTCAAGGCGGAGTCCTGGGCCTTCGATGGCGTGGGCATCCAGAATCCTGCTATCACCGACGCCACTGTCTGTCCTTACGAATGCGGCCTCTGCAACCTGCACTACAGCAACACAGCTCTGTGCAACATCGACCTCACCAACCGCTGCAACCTCAAGTGCCCGATCTGCTTTGCCAACGCCAACGCGGCAGGCTATGTTTTCGAGCCCGAATTTGAGCAGATCCTATACGAGTTCGCGGTGTTACGGGCCCAGAGGCCCATCCCAGTAAATGCCATCCAGTTATCCGGAGGCGAGCCCACCATATATCCCCACTTCGTGGATATCGTGAAGGCGGCAAGAGAGATGGGATTCGCCCAGATTCAGTGCGCTACCAACGGCATCAGAATGGCCACAGAGGAGGGTTTCATCGAGGAGGTTGCCAGAGCCGGCCTCAACACCATCTACCTCCAGTTTGATGGTCTGAAGGAGGACAACTACATCAAGGCCAGGGGTAAGCCTCTGCTGGGGATCAAGATGAAGGTCATCCAGAAGATTCGAGAGATGGCACCGCCCAAGCCCACAATCTGCCTCGTTCCCACCCTCGTGGGTTCCTTTAACGAGGATCAGGTGGGCCCCATCATGGATTTCGCCATCGAGAACAGCGATGTCGTCAAGGGCGTGAACTACCAGCCCGTCAGCCTGACTGGAAGAATCCCGGATGAAGAGAGGGAGAAGCTCAGATACACCCTGAGCGATCTGGCTCACGACCTGGAGGAGCAGACCGGCTACCTGACGATCGATGACTGGTATCCGGTGCCCTTCGTTGCGCCCATATCTGAGCTCATAAGCATACTCACGGGCAGCGCCAAGACCTCCTTCACGTCCCATCCCGGCTGCGGGCTGGCCTCCTACCTCTTCCTGGAGAAGGGGGAGGATCCCACACCGATAACGAGGTTCGTGGACATTGAGGGTTTGATGGAGGACATGTGGGAACTCTCCCAGAGGGCCAAGAATGCCAAGATCAAGTTCGTATCCAAGATTAAGGCCCTGAACCTCCTGCGAAGACACTTCGACGAGGCCAACGCCCCGGCGGGAATGGGTCTCAGGAGCTTCCTGAAGACGCTGGGCACGATGTTCAAGAGCGGCACGAAGAAGGGCGCCTCCGACTTCTCCTATAGGATGATGTACGTGGGCGGTATGCACTTCCAGGACAACTACAACTACGACATCGAGAGGGTCAAGAGGTGCGTGATCCACTACGCTACGCCGGACGGACGTATCATTCCCTTCTGTGCATACAACACTGGACCCGTCTTCAGGAATGAAGTGGAGAAGAAGTTCGCCGTGCCGCTGCGGGAGTGGGGAAAGCGCCATGCTGAGAGAGCAGATAGTCAGTCCTGAGGCCATCATAGACAACGGCATAATGGCCATCGACACGGCTGTCTGCATGCACTGTGGTGCATGCGTGGGAGCGTGTCCCACAAACGCCATCTTCCTCACTGAGGTTCTCATAACCTTCGATGAGAACTGCACCCAGTGCGGTCTCTGCGTGAAAGCCTGCCCCGTCGGAGCTATCGACTATCCCCGAGGCCATAAGCTCACGAAGCTACGGTGATGCGTTGGAGTTTAGAGACAGGTATGACGTTGTTGTGGTCGGTGCTGGCCCTGGAGGCAGCGTTACAGCCCGTTTTGCCGCTCTAAACGGAGCCCGGACTCTTCTACTCGAAAAGAGACAGGATATCGGCTCGCCCGTGAGATGTGGCGAGGGTCTCTCCAAGGCCCACCTTCACGAGGCTGGCATCAAGGTAGATAAGCGGTGGCTTGCCAATGAGGTGGAGGGAGCGCACATCATCTCTCCTTCGGGATACCGGTTGACCATCTCCGAGAAGCACGCTGGCAACGAGGTCGGCATGGTCATCGAGAGGGACATCTTCGACAAGGTACAGGCTTTCGAGGCAGCCAAGGCGGGCGCGGAGATCATGGTGAAGGCCACGGTTACAGACGTCATCAAGGAGAATGGGGACGTCATCGGTGTACGGGTAGATCACTTCGGAGAGAGGTTCAATGTCAAGGCGGGTTGCGTCGTCGCCGCAGACGGTTTCGAATCACAGGTGGGCCGGTGGGCGGGTCTCAACACCCGGCTGAAGGGGGGCGACATCATGAGTGGCCTGCAATACCGCCTGACGGGTGTCGAAGTGGACCCAGCATACTGCGAGTTCTACCTCGGTAACTCGGTCGCCCCCGGTGGTTACCTATGGTATTTTCCCAAGTCTGAGGACACCGTGAATGTTGGCATCGGGGTTATGGCCAAGAGAGTGAAGGAGAAGGCGGACGCGAAGACCTATCTGGATCGTTTCATAGAGAAGGATCCGAGAGTGAGGAAGGGGAAGCCTCTCGACTGGGTCGCCGGGGGTGTCTCCACCTCTCCTCCCCTGGAGAGAACAGTCGCGCCAGGCATCATGCTTGTGGGCGACGCTGCGAGGCAGATAGACCCAATTACCGGAGGTGGGATCGCCAACGCCTGCAGGTCCGGCAGGATCGCAGGAGAGGTCTTGGGGGAGGCTGCTCAAGCGGGAGATTTCTCCTTGAGTCAGTTGATGAAGTACGAGAAGGGCTGGCGTGCGTTGATGGAGAACAGACTCTATCGCAACTGGTTAGCAAAGGAGAAATTGGCAAAGCTTAGCGATGAGACCCTGGACAAGTTGATAGACAGCCTGGCAGACGCGGGGGTAGAGAAGCTGTCTGTTCTCGCAATTCTGCATGCAGTCCAGAAGAAGTACCCGGAGCTCGTGAAGGATTTCCAGGAGTTGTTGTAACCTCGCCTCCCTCTACCGCAATTTCTTTTACCGATAACATCAAGCCAAGCTATAAGTGGACTCGGGCTGGAATCTTCCCGGATGGCATCGAAGGCGAGAATCATATTCCTGATTGCCTCCTTCGTCACAGCTGTAGGATTCATCACATCCATGGGGCTCCTCGCCTTCCCGGTTCCTCTGCCTGTCTTGCCCCTGGGGGAGTACACGATCTACATAACCATAATTCTCATCATCCTGGCAACAAAGTTGGTCATGGAGCTAGTCAAGCCCCTATTCCGCATGGCTCTTGCCAAAAAGATTCCGCATGAAGCCGACATATACGCCCTCTTTCAGCTCCTGAGCTACCTGATATGGGCGGGAGTATTCTTCACACTGCTCTTCGTAATCGTCAGTGGTCAAGTCGTGGATATTCTCGGCTTCCTCATACCGTTGGCGGCCCTGATCTATGTCCTGCAGAAACCGATTCTGAACCTAGTTGGCTGGGGCGTGTTGGTGACTAGGAGGCTCTACAAGCTGGGGGACAGGATAGAGATCAACAACGTCCGGGGGTATGTAATACAGATATCCCTCATGAACACCCTGGTTCGAGAATTTGGCGGATGGATGGCGGGCGACACCTTCACTGGCCGATATGTCTCCATACCCAACAGCTCAGTCTTGGAGCAGAACGTGCATAACTACACGCGAGACACAGAATTCATCTGGGACGAGATCGTCGTCGACGTCACGTACGAGAGCGACCATAAGGTGGCGGAAAAGTACATTCGAGACGCCGCGGAAGAGGTGGTGGGCGATCTGATGCGGAACAACAGAAATGTCGTACGGAGCAAGTACGAGTTCGCTGACCTAGCAACCTATATGGTGGAGGAGCCGACGATAACTGTGGACTTAGGTGAATCCTCGCTTCAAGTGCAGCTGGTCTACTTCTGTCCTTCGTACCGCCGTCGCCACTACAGGAGCGAAATCATCAAGAGGGTGCTGGGGAAGTTCACGGCGGACTCGAGAGTTGCCATCGCCTATCCCCACGTCGAATTCGTCCCCTACAAGACGGCTGATATGGAGACTGAGTCCCGGGACCTCATGAGCGAGATGAAGAGGTGACGGATGGCTTTATTATTCTCGAACACATTCTGACGACCTGTTCAGATGCCAAACGACTGGCCTCCTTACATGAAGCTTGGAGAGATCGGCGAAGAGGAGTTCGACACAGAGGTCGCAGTTGCCGGCTGGCTCGAAGATGTCCGGAACCTTGGAGGCATCGCATTTCTATTGCTTAGACAGAGTGAGGGGACACTTCAGATTACGGCCGTCAAGAAGGATGATGAGGAGCTCTTCAGAGAGCTAACGAGCCTGCCAAGAGAGAGCGTCGTGGCGGTCCTTGGCATCCTGCGAGAGAATCCCAAGGTTAGAAATGGCTTCGAAGTCTTTCCCAGGGAATATCACGTCCTTGCGCTAGCAGACAAGCCACTGCCCTTAGGCGTTGTGGACAAGGTAGGGGCTGAGATGGAGACCAGGTTGGACAATCGATTTATGGACCTGAGGAAGAAGGAGAGAAGGGCTGTCTTTCACCTGAGGTCTCACATCAGCGCCGGCATTCGAGAGTACATGAAGGAGACGGGATTCATCGAGACCACGACTCCCAAGCTGATCAGTGCGGGGGCTGAGGGAGGCTCCACCCTATTCAGGGTTGATTACTTCGGCAGTACCGCCTTTCTGGCCCAAAGTCCTCAGCTCTACAAACAGGTCCTCATGGCCACGGGACTTGACCGGGTGTACGAGATAGCAACAGCCTTCAGGGCGGAGCTTTCCGACACCGTCAGACACACCTCTGAGTTCACATCCTTCGACGCGGAGATGGCCTTTATCAGGTCCCAGGAGGATGTGTTGAGGGTGCTGGAGGGAGTGGTTGTTCACGCCCTTAAGTACGTTAAGGAGGCGGCCAAGGAGGAACTGGAGGTC
>JAJISG010000048.1 GCA_022848835.1 Thermoplasmatota archaeon
CCTCGCCTCACCTTATCCGGTTCAACGAGCGGATAAGGGTGGACGGGGACGAGATCTCGGACGAGGCCGTCGTCAGTCTGACGGAGCAGATTAGGCCCCACGCTGAGGCACTGGGAGGCGATAACCGAGCATCTCAGCCGACCTTCTTTGAGTTCACCACAGCCATGGCCTTTCAATATTTCCGGGAGGACGGCGTGGACGTGGCAGTCCTGGAGGTAGGGATGGGTGGGAGGTTGGACGCCACCAACGTGATCCGCCCCGAAGTGGCCGTCATAACCCGCTTGGAGTTGGAGCACACCCAGCACCTAGGAAGCACCATAGGGAGGATTGCGCGAGAGAAGGCTGGGATCATAAAGAAGGGGGTGACGGTTTGGACCCTGGAACAGCCTGGATTGGACGTCATTCGAGACAGATGCGCGGATCTGGACTCGCCTCTGAGGGTCGTCGGTCGTGAGCTCGGTGTCGAACGCAGGTCGCGGGGACTGGAGGGGCAGACTGTAATGATTCGCGATGGGGTCGCCCAGGAGTTCGAGATATCCCTCCTGGGCACATATCAGGCAGAGAACGCTGCCCTGGCCTTTGGTGCTCTGGAGGTTCTGAGAGAGAAGGGCTGGAGAATCAACGGCAGAGCTCTGCAGAGGGGTTTTCGGGACGCAGAATGGCCCGCACGCCTCGAGCTGATCCATAGACATCCAACCGTCATCTTGGACGCCACTCACACCATCGGCGGTGCTCAGAGGCTGAAGGAGTCCTTACAGGAGCTCTTCCCAGGTCGAAGGATGGTAGCCGTGGTGGGAGTTCTCAACGATAAGGATCTGACGGGGATAGTCGCCCAGATTGAATCCCTCTGCCGCCTCATCATAATCACACAACCGGACACCGAGAGAGCCCTCCGGGTCGAGGGAGCCCCAAAGGGCATTCGCAGGGCCGACATTGTGAAGGTGGTAAGGCCCGTGGCCAGGGCCGTCGAGACTGCAATCAAGGCCGCGGATCACCACGATGTAGTGCTCATAACGGGCTCTCTCTATACCGCTGGCGAAGCCTCTGCATTCCTCGAAGACTGGAAATGTCAGAGGGCTCTGGAAGTAATCGAGAGACTCAAGGAGATTTACCTATCAGGGGATTTCGCCACTGCCCAGCTGGAGACCGCCTTGGGGAAGATAACCAGGAAGACGAAGAATCCCTTCGTCGTCCTCATATCTACAGTCCTTTCTCAACGCACGGCGGACCCGATTACAGAGAAGGTGTCCCACAGTCTGTTCGCCAGATACAGATCGGCCTCGGAGTTGGCGACGGTGGACCTTGAGGAGATCGAGGAGATCGTGCGACCGGCCAACTTCTACAGAACTAAGGCCAGGGCCATCAAGGAGATTGCCCATAGAATTCACAACGACTACGGCGGGGTGGTGCCGAGGCGCATGGAGGAGCTCCTCAAACTTCCCTTGGTGGGCCGAAAGACCGCCAACTGCGTCCTCGTCTATGGATACGGGATACCAGCCATCCCAGTGGACGTGCACTGCCATCGCATCCCCAACAGGCTCGGCCTGATAGAGACGAAGAACGAGTTGGAAACGGAGGAGGAGCTGCGGAGGCTTCTGCCCCAGACCCGATGGATGGAGGTCAACGAACTCTTCGTCAGACATGGACAGACCACCTGCACGCCCACGAATCCCAGATGTCCCGCATGCCACCTGTCGGACCTGTGTGCCCATAACTCCTCTCGTCAGAGTGGAGCAACCGGCGACCCGGCGACACCTCTGCACGTATGATTCTTGCGGGCCATCGCTGTCCTGTATCAGTCGGCCACCTTGGCCACCGCCTTGATCCGGTCCGCCTCCTTCAACCTCATGATTCGGACTCCCATGGTGGCTCTCCCCATGACCCTCACGTCCTCTGTAGAGAATCGGATAATCATACCTCCCTCCGTCGTCAATAGGAGTTCATCCCCCTCATGGACCTGCTGAACGATGACTACAGGGCCGTTCCTTTCGATGTTGGAGATGTTTATGACCCCCTTGGCCCCCCTCTTGGTCTTCCTGTACCGGGATACCAGGGTGCACTTGCCGTAACCGCCCTCTGTAACTGTCAGTAGGGTCGAATCCTCTCGGACCAGAGCCACGCTCACCACGTGGTCCCCGGGCCTGAGTGTAATGCCCTTGACTCCCTCTGTATGCCTGCCCGTTGATCGAACATCAGATTCACGGAAGCGGACCGCCATGCCCAGTCGACTGGCGAGTATCACCTCATCCCCCTCCTGGCAGGGCTTCACTCCCACAAGCTCGTCCCCCTCCCGCAACTTGATGGCCCAGATGCCCCTGATCATGGGCCTGCTGTAGGCCTCCAGGCTCGTCTTCTTTACCACGCCCCTCTTGGTGGCGAAGATGAGATGTTTAGAGGCTTCAAAGTCCTCCACGGCAACTCTGGCGGCTATGGACTCGCCCTGCTCCAAGCGGGGCAGCATATTGACAATGGGACGGCCGCGAGAGTGACGGCTTCCCACCGGGACCTTCCAGGCCTTCAGCCAGTAGACCCGACCCCGATTTGTGAAGAAGAGGATGTAGCTGTGGGTCTTGGTGACAAAGAGGTCCACGACATAGTCCTCATCCTTGGTCTTCATCCCCACTAGACCGACACCTCCGCGTCTCTGCCTCCGATAGTCCTCCACGTCCTGCCTCTTGACGTAGCCAGTGTTACTGATCATGACCACGGTGGGCACGTTGGGGATAAGGTCCTCAATTTCAAGATCCTCCGCAGCTTCCTCGATCGCAGTTCTCCTCTCATCGCCGTATTTCTCCTTGATGGCCAGGACTTCCTCCTTGATTATAGAAAGGAGGCGACGGCGACTGGCGAGGATGTCCTTCAGATAGTCAATGCGGGACGTGAGCACGAGCTTCTCTTCCTTGAGGGAACGAGCCTCCGCGGCCGTGAGCTTTTGGAGCCTCATCTCCAGAATCGCCTTGGCCTGCTTTGTACTGAGGCCTAGGGCCTCCTTAAGGGCGCGCTGAGCTTCCGCGGCCCTCTCGGACTTCCTGATGAGGGTTATCACCTTCTGCGGTTTGGCTAAGGCAACCAGCAGGCCCTCCACGAGGTGAAGCCTCTCCTTGGCCTTCCTTAGACCGAACCTGGTCCTTCGACGTACCACCTCCTCCCTGAACCTGAGGAACTCCTCCAAGGTCTCCTTCAGGGAGAGTATTCTGGGCTCCCCGTCGACGAGGGAGAGATTGATCACGCCGAAGGTGGTCTGGAGGGACGTGTGGGCGTATAGCTGATTGAGTATTATCTGATCGGAGACGTCTCTGCGGAGCTCCACGACAATCCGGATGCCCGTCCGGTCGCTCTCGTCTCGGAGGTCGACGATGCCGGTCACCTTCTTCTGTTTCACCAGGTTCGCGATGGCCTCCACGAGGCTGGACTTGTTTACCTGATAGGGAATCTCCGTGATGACGATAGCTTTCTTGTCCCTGGGAAGCTTCTCCACGTGGGTCGTTCCACGGAGCCTCAGAAGGCCTCTTCCCGTCCTGTAGGCCTCCAGGATGCCCTCCTTCCCGCAGATGATACCACCTGTGGGGAAATCAGGGCCCTGGATGTGTTGTGTCAGGTCCCGCAGCTCGGCGTGCTTATGATCCACAAGGTATACCAGGGCATCTGCCACCTCCTGGAGATTGTGAGGAGGGATGTTGGTGGACATGCCCACAGCGATGCCGCTTGCCCCGTTGACTAGGAGGTTGGGGAGTTTGCCAGGAAGGACCGTGGGCTCCTCCAGGCTGCCATCGAAGTTGTCCACGAAATCCACCGTCTCCTTCTTGATGTCTTGTAGAATCTGCTCCGCCGTCGAGGCCAGTCTGCATTCGGTGTACCTCATGGCCGCGGGGGCGTCCCCGTCCAAGGAGCCGAAATTTCCCTGGTTATCGATCAGGGGATAGCGCAGGCTGAAGTTCTGGGCCATCCTCACGAGGGCCTCGTATACGGCCGTGTCTCCATGGGGGTGGTACTTCCCCAGGACCTCGCCTACCACCCTGGCGCACTTCTTGTGAGGTCGGTTGAATCTGAGGCCCATCTCCCTCATGGCGTACAGAATTCGTCTCTGGACCGGCTTCAAGCCATCTCGCACGTCCGGAAGGGCCCGGCCGACGATGACACTCATGGCGTAGTCGATGTAGGACCTCTCCATCTCCCGCTCAATGGGGCGATACAAAGCCGTAGAACGTGCACTCAAGGGACCACCTCAGACGTCTAGAGTGACGACCTCCCGAGCGTGCTCCTGGATGTATTCCTTCCTGGGCTCCACTGCATCCCCCATCAGTATGGTAAAGAGCTCGTCGGCTTTGACTGCGTCCTCGACGGTGACCTGCCTCAGCATCCTCGTCTGAGGGTTCATTGTCGTCTCCCAGAGCTCTTCGGGGTTCATCTCTCCCAGGCCCTTGAAGCGCTGAATCACGACGCCCTTCCCCAAATTCTCCGAGATCTTGACCTTCTCCATATCCGTGAAGGCGTAGCGGACATCTTGGCCCTTTTTGAGCCTGTAGAGGGGAGCCTCGGCGATGTAGACATATCCAGCATCGATGAGGGACTTCATGTGCCGGTAGAGGAGTGTCAGCAGGAGGGTCTTGATGTGGGACCCATCCACATCGGAATCGCACATGAGGATGACCTTGTGGTACCTTGCCTTCTCGAGGTCGAAATCCTCACCTATGCCGGTTCCTATAGCCGTGATGAGAGTCCTTATCTCCACGTTCTTCAGAACCTTGTCCAGCCTGGCCTTCTCCACGTTGAGAATCTTCCCCTTCAGAGGTAGGATGGCCTGGAAGATCCTGTCCCGACCCTGCTTCGCTGATCCACCAGCGCTTGGCCCCTCCACGATAAAGAGCTCGCTCTTCTTGGGGTCCCTCTCCTGGCAGTCCGCCAACTTCCCTGGGAGGGAGGAGCCCTCCAACAGCCCCTTCCTACGCGTCAGCTCTCGGGCCTTTCGGGCTGCTTCCCTGGCCTCGGC
>JAJISG010000049.1 GCA_022848835.1 Thermoplasmatota archaeon
TGGTCGTGATGCACGAAGAGACCTCTGACATCTACTGCACCATACATCGCGGCACCAAGGTGAGGAAGATGCATAGCAGTAGGAGGGACGCCTTCAAGAGCATCAATGTAGAGCCTCTGGGTCGCGTCGACGTGAACGACGGTGTGACCTGGTATGATGCATACCGCGGACGGTCCCAAGGCCCGGTCGAAGTGGACGACAAGCTGGAGGACAGAGTAGCCCTCCTCCATACCCACCCCAACATGAAATCTGAACTCCTCGACGCATGCGCTCAGGTGAACGCAGGCATCGTTCTCGCTGGTACCGGCCTCGGCCATGTACCTCAAGACCTAATCCCCAGTATCAAGAGGGCCATTCGGGGCGGGGTGCAGGTAGTCATGACGAGTCAGTGCTTGTATGGGAGAGTGGGAATGTACGTCTACTCTCGAGGCCGAGAGCTCGTCAAGGCAGGGGTCATCCCGGGAGAAGATATGCTGCCGGAAACCGCCCTCGTCAAGCTCATGTGGGTCCTGGGACATACCACGGATCCAACTCGGGTGAGGGAACTCATGACCTCCAATCTAGTGGGAGAGATCAACCCTCGACTCCACCTCGAGGAGTATGAGGCTTGATGAGAATACCCAGGCCTCGCGGGAACCGTTCTTATATATTCGCCAGCTACTCCTACACCGGCAGGAAAATCCATGGAGCGGCCAATCCCCATCAAGGTGGGCCTCGAGATACATCAGCCGCTGGCAACTCATAAGCTCTTCTGCAACTGCGAGTCCCGCCTCGTGGATGAGGTCAAAGAGGAGTTCGTTCGGAGGCTGAGACCCACCCAGAGCGAGTTGGGGGAGGTGGACAGGGCGGCTCTGGAGGAGGCTGCAAAGGGGCTCGCCTTTACTTACCAGACCACGGAGTCTAGCTGTCTTGTGGAGGCTGACGAGGAGCCACCCCATGAGGCCAACAGGGATGCCATCGAGACCGTCTTGAAGGTGGCCCTGATGCTCGGAGCGGAGCCAGTGAACGAAATTCACTTCATGAGGAAGATAGTCATCGATGGCTCCAACACCACCGGGTTCCAGAGGAGCGCCCTAGTAGCCCTCAACGGGTCCCTTCAGATAGATGGGAAGAAGATAGGGGTGCCCACCATCTGTCTGGAGGAGGACGCGGCGAGACTCGTAGACCGGAAGGGACAGGATGTGCTGTATCGTCTCGACCGTCTGGGAATTCCCCTCATAGAGATCGCCACTACGCCCGCCATAGACTCCCCCGAGATGGCTCGGGAGGTGGCTCTCAAGATAGGGAGGCTCCTCAGGGCTACGAGGGAGGTCCTCCGGGGGCTAGGAACCATCAGGGAGGACATCAACGTGTCAGTGGAGGGTGGCGCCCGGGTCGAGATCAAGGGCGTGCAAGATCTGAGGATGATCTCCACATACGTTAGCGGTGAGGTGGAGAGGCAGACAAGACTCCTGGAAGCACGAGACGTCCTCCAGGGCAGAGGGGTTGGGAGCTTGGAGGACAAGCCAGGGGATCTCACCACTCTGTTGAGGGCCACAGAATCCAAGGTCCTCCAACGAGCCCTGCGTTCAGGGGGAGCCATCATGGGCTTGAGGCTGCGGGGTTTTCGGGGACTGCTCGCCGGGAACCTGGGGCCGGAACTCGCAGCCCAGGCCGCCGTCGCGGGGGTAGGAGGGGTCGTGCACTCCGACGAGCTCCCAGCATATGGAATCACTCAGAAGGAGGTAGCCGCCATTGGGGCCGATCTGGACTGCAAGCGGGATGATGCCTTCGTCCTGCTGGCCCACGACATCTCACTGGCGCAGGAAGCGATGGAGCGCGTCAAGTCAAGGGCAGCCGAAGCCCTCCGAGGAGTGCCGGAGGAGACTCGAGACGCAAAGCCCGACGGCTCCAC
>JAJISG010000005.1 GCA_022848835.1 Thermoplasmatota archaeon
ACCTCCACAAGTCCTTTTCGACCCCTCACGGCGGCGGCGGCCCTGGTGCGGGTCCCATCGGGGCTCAAGGAGCCCTGGCGGAATACCTGCCCATACCGCTAGCGGGTTACGACGGTGAGCGCTACTACCTCGACTATGAAAGGCCAAGATCCATCGGAAAGGTTCGAGCCTTCTTCGGAAACTTCGCCGTGATGCTCAGGGCTTACGCTTACATAACGCGAATGGGAGCCGAGGGCCTCGAGATGGCAGCGGAGAATGCCGTTCTCAATTCCAACTATCTGAAGGCGAAGGTAGAAAGGGTCCTTCCTGTCCCTTACAGAGGCCTCAGAAAGCATGAGTTCGTCGCCAGCGCTTCCCAGCTTCGCGAGAGGGGGCTTGGAGCCGTGGACCTTGCGAAAAGGCTCATCGATTACGGATTCCATCCGCCTACCATGTACTTCCCCAGCCTGGTGGAAGAAGCGCTCATGATAGAACCCACGGAATCCGAGACAATGGAGGGCCTGGATACCTTCTGCAGGGCCCTGGAGCATATCCTCCAAGAGGATACCGAAACACTCAAAACCGCCCCTCACAACGCCCCGGTACGGCGCGTGGACGAGGTCCGGGCAGCTAGGAAGCCCATTCTCAGCTGGAGGATGCTGGAAAGAGAATAACTGAACGCTTCTGGAGGAGCCGGATGAGCTTTTTCGCCCAAATCAGCTTCCTCTGCTTGACCTCTGGTGACTGGTCCTTCGGGTTTGGCCTTTCGAAGTCGAACCCCAACAGCCGTATCACTCTGGCACCGAAGTGATCCGCCAGGAAGACCGCTCTGTCCCCATCAGTAAAGCCACCGAAGTTGTATATCTGAGCAAGGGGACTGGACTGGGTCGTACCCAACGACCGGCTTGAGAGCCTACCAGCCCACCGTCCCAAAGCCTCCATGTTATCCCCGTGGGCGTGAACAATCACGATAGAACCGCGATCGTTGGCGGCCAGAAGGTCCTCCGGTCCTCCATCCAGGTCAGTGACGATTATCTCCGGTGCAATGCCTTTAGACTGCGCAACAGTTGCCGCCTCATCGGCAGCTATGACCACCCCTTCCACCAAGTGCAGCTCATCCGCCAGCCGGGGGCCGTTCCCAAGGACTGTGACCACCTGACCTACCAGAAAACCCCTAAGATCTGACAGCTTGGTTCTCTTCCGGGAAAGAAGGCGGGAGAGCAAGCGCGCAGCCTTCTCATCCTTCAGTCTCTCAAACCCAAAGTCGCTCAGTATCTGCTCATAGTAGGGCTCCCACTCCCAGAAATCCATGGAGTGCCCTCAGGGTCTCCAAGCATCCTGGTCGGCGACCCCCCTCTCCCCTGAGCGATGGAGGAAAGCCGCCACGAGGACGATGGAGATTGCAAGAGCCGACTCTATGTAAATCAGGGTAAGGGCGGTCTGAGGATTTCTCAATTCTAGGACCGTGGATATGAACTGAATGCCAGCTCCTATGACCAATATGAGGACGAACAGAGCGAGTGCGACGTAGAAGAACGACCTTGCAATCTTCCCTTTGGTGAAGTAGGCCTCGGCTACTCTTCCGCCCTCATGCAGCAGGAAAGCGAGTATGAATATCCAGAAACTGCTCTCGAAGAAGACCACTGCATCTATGAGTATATTGTCAGTGCGGGGTGTGGCGGCTTGCCAGCCGACGAAGAAGGCCACGAGGAAGATGACGATGGCCACCAAGGTGAACCAAACCCCTACCCTTCCTGAGGTCAGAGACTCCTTTATGGAGGCATAAAAGCCGACGAACCTCTTCCATGCCTTCCTTGGGCTAAGAAACTCGTCGTAGGCCCTGACGAGGAGGTAGAGGCCGAGGACGAAAAGGACCGCAGGGAGCGCTATGGCGGGATTGTAAATCAGGACCACGGCCAGAGCGACGAGGGAAAGGGCGATGGGAAGCACAATCCTGCGCCGAAGTCGCTCATCCCTCATGGCCTTAGCTGCGATGTAGAAGGCACTCTCCACGCTGGGACTCTGCTTCACGTAGACCCTCTTGACGTGATTGATCTTGACCCTGGAGGCGATCATCGGGAAGACGGACTCGTCCTCCGCTCCATCGCTCACCAAGTAGGCATGATCGGGGGCCACCTTTTCCAACACCTCGTCCAGCTGGTGGCTGAGAATAGTGTCAGATTGATGACCAACGTGAGGGTCGCCCGCAATGGTGGCAACCTCTGCGTCCATCCCGCTCTTCACGAGTTCGTCGTACATTGCGACGGCCATGAGGATTGTGTTCACATCAGCGTCTTCAGAATCGGCCAAGCCCAGTGTCATTGCGGCATCAAGGTTGGGCTGTCGACCTATGACAGGACCCTGGACGTCAGCCTTTACACCGATATCATTGTCTCTGTCAACACAGAGAACAAGGGTCTTCATAGGTAGACTTTCATGGGTTGTGAGCTATTTTTACTTTCCTATGCCAACCTCCCGAAACGAATTTTAACCAGCTCTGTATTATCGGTGACAGGGAGGGCATTTGGAGCTAAGATGGCACGGTCATTCGTGTTTCGAAATCCGCGGAAGCAGGGCGGTGGTATTCGACCCGCACGACGGTAAGTCTATAGGCATACCACCACCATCCGCTTCTACCGAATTCCTCTTCATCACCCACGAACATTTCGACCACAACGCCATCCGCTCAATCGGGGGGGACCCGAGAGTCATTGGCGATGTTCACGAAGGCAGCATCGATGGCGTCTCCGTGAGAACATATGTACTCCCGCATGACGATGTAGGAGGACGAAAACGCGGGATGGTACGTTGTTACGGCTTGGAGATGGATGACATCTCCTTCCTGTTCCTCGGGGATGTTGGGAATCTCCCCCCGGAGGATCTCGTCAGGAGAGAGGAGGGAGTGTCCATTCTCTTCCTGCCAGTGGGAGGTGTGTTCACGATAGGGCCCAAAGAGGCCGTAGAATGGCTGGACGCGCTTCAACCTGCGATCGCCGTGCCCATGCACTACCGTGTCGGAGGAATCTCCCTTTCCATCAAGCCCGTAGAGGAGTTCCTAGTCTTGGTGAAGAGGAAGATACTGAAGGTAGGTCAAGCAGTCAGCTTCCAACGCGACGACCTATCTGGAGAGCCGCTTGTCTGGGTCTTCTCACGTTAGAAAAGCTGTAGGCCTTCCTCTATTCTGCCGAGTTCGATGGAGGTGGTTGTCACCCCCGTGATGGCCCCTCGGTCGTTGGCCACCACACAGGCACCGAGCTGAGGTGTTCCATAGTTCGCAGTGGCAATGAGAGGCTTGACCCCGAGTACCTCCTCGACAACCCGGAGTTCCTCATCTGAGGAGTGAGGATGGCAGATGGCTCCCTTGTTGTTCACGACAGCAGCCGATCCTACGGTCTTCGTTCCCCCTATGGTTGAAGTCACCATCTCCACGCCCAGTATCTCTTCCATCTCTCTGATTACAGCCCGGCCGTAGCCTGGATGGCATAGCCCCCCCTTGTCATTCACCAGGATGTTATTGCCTACGGCGTTCAGCTTGTGGTCCAACCGGTAGACATCGATTCCTTCTAACGTGGCAACCTCATTAGTCTGGGCAAAGTTTGAAACAAGAGCGGCCTGAGAGTTCATGACAACGACACTGCCGATGACCGTCGTGCCACCCAGGGTCGTCCGTATCACCTCCACGCCTAGAGTGGCCTCCGCCCTTGCAAGGACCTTCCCTGGAACCTGAGGCGAAGCCACTAAGACGTCATCGCTTGCGGCGCAAAAGACGCCAACATAGGGATTCCCAGAGAAATCCAGCTTATCCAACAAGCCTTGATATCCCCCTTGAAAGGTTATCGATCACTCGGTCCATGGAGGAGTACGGAAGCAGATTCGGGATGGAGGGAAGGGCTCTGAATGGATTCACGTGAAAGGAATCGAGCACTGCGATATACCCTACTACTCTGGGAGCGACACCTCCACGAGTTCATCCTCAAATCTTATGACCTTTACCTTTATCCTACGAGGTGGCTTCTGTATGCCTCGGGACCAGATATGCTCATTCACACGGGGATCGATCCAGACGTTTTCTTCGGTCGCCCTCATGTGTCTCTTCACGAAAGCCTTGATGATCTTGATTGCGCCTGGCACTCTCTTGGTCCGGGGCATGTCCCAGCATTTGCCCAGGGGAATCGTCAGCAACCTCTCTTCCTCCTCAGCCATGGATCATCCCCTGTCCAACCTTCCCCGCCGCCACTGTCTCCTCTTGGGGTGGCGTAGGAACCTCCTAGATGTCCTCATCACGACCCAAGCTGGCACCCTCCGATTACCCTTTGTGGCGCGAAGCAGTCGTAGTTTCATGGCGTAGGGTTTGTGTCTGGTCAATCTACCTCCTCCTGATGTTTATCTCCCGCTTCTTGGGGACGATCGCCCTGAGAATCTGTCGAAGAGTTGCATCGTCGATTGCTGAGTTGATCCTACCCGACTGGGCCAGGGCAATAAGACGGCTCTCGATGTCCAGGGCCAATTGGGGATACGCAAGAGTGATCCGGCCCAGACGTTCTCGGGCCTCCGGTGTGAGAATCCGCCTGAGGACAATCTGGCGCTGCGCCTTCGCCTGAGCCTCCATCTCTTCCTCTACGACCTTCCGCTCCGTCAGCCTCTGGAGTTCCTCCATCTTCCTTCTCCTGATTGCCGCCAGCTCCTCCTCGTCCATCACTCCACCTCAAAGGTACTTTGTCAGATCTGGTTGCGTTTCGGCGAGCCCCTTTAGAATTTCGTGGGCCTTATTGTCAAGGTAGGAATGGCCCTGGGGGGTTATCGCCCTACCTCCCCCATCGATCTTCTGAACATATTCCAGATTTTCCAGCTGCTTCAAGCATTCACGGATGACCGATCGGCTCCCCTTTCTCGGATGATACGGGGCCGAACCTCTGTCCCTTCGTCCTCCAAACTCCGCCGCCAGCCTTTCGGTGCCCACTGGTCCCATCACGTATACCTTTCGCAG
>JAJISG010000050.1 GCA_022848835.1 Thermoplasmatota archaeon
CAAAGCTGAAGACCCTCTGTCGGGATCGTGATGGAGTTGCTTCCACCGTTGGGACCATAATGGCACTTCTGGTGATTCTCACCTTCTTCTCTCTCTTCATCAACAGCTACGTGCCCGTCTGGTCCAAGGAGGCCGAGGCGGCTCACATGAGCACCGTCCTAGGCCATTTCGGCTCCTTCAAGAGCTCCATCGATGGCCAGATCCTCTCTGCCCAGATCGCATCAAGTACGGGCAGCACCTACATACCCACTGAGACCTACAGCCCAATACAGCTGGGCACTGACGGAATTCCAGTGTTCGCCAGTCCGACCGTGGGGCGGATGAACGGCGACGGAGACGACGCTCCATGGAGCGTGCAGTTCAGCTACAATATAGACAGTACCCCTTACACGGTGAATGAGACCGCCGCCGGCAGTGTGGTCTTGCAGGTGGATAATAGATACCATGTGCCCTTCACAATAGCCTATGAAGGCGGGGGCATCCTCATGTCCCAGAGCGCCGGACAGGCTCTCAGGGTAGACCCCCAGCTCTCCATTCTGAACACGACAAATGGAGTAGAGATAGCCCTCGTACTAGTCCAGCTGATTGGCTCAGGCAATGTGGCGGGTTCAGGGACTGAAGGGATTCGAAGCAAGCTCATAGCCCTCGACATGCAGGAGTTCACAAAGATCCAGGGATCCCTCTGGATCAACCATACGACCACGTACGGACCGGCCTGGTTTGGCCATCTCAACAACACTCTCTCCCTGGCCTTCGGCGTCTTGGATTCTGACTTCGCCGCCAACCCGGACGACTATATATACAACGAGGCGGGGGGCCAGACTGTCGAAACACCCTACTACATCCTTAGCCGGTCTCAGTCAAACCTCACCCACACCATCAGCCTGGAGATAATCAACGGCTCCCCAGGAAGGCCCATAGTCCAGCTAACCCTTCACCACGCCTTCGTGAGCATCGCCGTCGGCAGAAGCAGTTCAACCTTGGAGGTGTAGGCTTTGGCGCAGTCACAGAGGATGAGAAAGGTAAGGCTGCCCAAGGGTGCCCTAGAGAAGGGCGCTATATGGACCCCTGGGAGGGGATCACGCCTAACCCCCATTCCCCCGGTCACGCAGGAGAACGTGGAGGAGGTGGCGATATATCCCATCAACCCCCCCTATAGTTATGCCCGCATCCTCTTCAAAAAGGACGATAGCGAGTACCTGTACGAGTCTTGGGAGCCGAGACTGAACGGGCGCGAAAAAGAGTATCTCCAGCTAGTGAAAGACTCCCTGGCCCGAACCCTCTCGTATGGCTTCCACTCCCAGAGCAACAGAGACAAGGTGGAGTTTCTGAAGGAGAGCGTCAACAGCTTCATCAAGACGCGGGAGTTGAATCTGGACGAGAACTCCAGGGAGATGATCAACTATTACATCGCCAGGGACTTCGTAGGGTATGGTCCCTGCGATCTCATCATCAATGACCCGCAGGTCGAGGATATCAGCTGCGATGGCGTTGGGGTTCCCATATTCCTCTTCCATCAGCAGTACGAGTCCATTAAGACGACCATAGCCTTCGAGGACGACCCATCCCTCAACTCCTTTGTCGTCAGCCTCGGCCAACGCTGCGGTAAGCAGATATCAGTGGCCAGCCCCATTCTCGATGGCGCGACCACTGAGGGACATAGGGTTCAGGCCACATATGCCCGGGAGGTGACTACCCGGGGCTCCAGTTTCACCATCCGACGCTTCAAGGAGAAGCCCTTCACACCGGTTGAGCTCATCAAGTTCAAAACCGCCTCGACGGAGATGATCGCGTACATCTGGCTCGCCGTAGAGCATGGAAAGTCGATGATGGTCTGCGGCGGCACTGCGGCAGGGAAGACAGCTACCCTCAACAGCTCCGCCCTTTTCATCCGCCCAACCGCAAAGATCGTGAGCATCGAGGACACTCGAGAGATCAACCTTCCCCACCAGAACTGGATTCCAGGGATCACTCGGAGCGGCACCGGCGAGCGCGGACTCGATGGCAAGGCACCGGGCGAAATTGACATGTTCGACCTTGTACGGGCGGCGCTGCGGCAGAGGCCCAACTACATCATCGTGGGGGAGGTCCGTGGAAAGGAAACCTACAGCATGTTTCAGGCCATGGCCACCGGCCACCCAACCATGAGCACCATGCACGCCGACAGCGTGAAGTCCATGGTGAACAGGCTGGAGAACCCGCCTATAAACACCCCCCGTATCCTTCTCACTGCTCTTAACTTCGTCATAATCCAGACTCAGGTCAGGATCGGGATCACCATCGAGAGGAAGATCAAGCAGATAGTGGAACTGGTGGGCTTCGAGCCAGAGACGAATGAGCTCATCACGAACACAGTCTACGAGTGGGACCAGGCATCGGACTCCTTCGTATTCAAGGGACACAGCTTCCTATTCGACGAGATCATGGAGATGAAGGACATGACCCACGAGGAGATGGAGGAAGAGTTCCAGAGGCGCGTGGACATCCTCAACTACCTGGTGGAGAAAGATATCCTCAATCATGAGGAGATATCCAAGGTCGTTGTGAGCTACTATCAGTACCCGGATGAGACGGCGGAACGCATTCGCAAGGAGATGGGTTGGAAGCGGGAAGAGAGCCTGGAGTCCATCGAAGGTGAGTCCCTTGGCCGGTGACGCCAGCAGCCTACTAGACAGCTTGGAGGCCCGGAGAGAAGCGGAGAAACGGGCGACCCAGCACAGCTTCAGAGAGGGCGTCAGCCCTCATAAGGTCAGGCTCCCGGCGGACTCCCGGCCAGGCTATCTGAGTCTCACATCCTTCCAGCGCTTCGCTTGGAGGCTCATGAGAGGTAGAGTCAGGAATATGGAGATTGACCAGGACCTGGAGGATAACCTTCTAAAGGCCCACATGCGCCTTCGGCCCGAAGAGTATGTGGCGGTGGGACGCACGGCCATGTTCCTCGTAGGAGGTATCACTGTGGTCGCGTCCCTTGGCCTAGCCTTCTTCCTCTTCCTAATGCTTCAGATGCCGATCTTTCCCCTCCTACTGTTGCCTGGCCTCGTGGCCGTCCTACCCACGGTGCTGACATACACAGCCTTCTTCGGGATTCCGCCACTCTACCGTGGCATACCCGGGTCCAAGGCAAAGAAGCGGGGTCGCATCATAGATCGGAAGCTGACCGGGGCCATGTCCTTCATCTCCGCCATGGCCTCGGCAGAGGTCCCGGTGGACGTCATCTTCCGAGAACTATCGAAACAGGAGATATACGGTGAGATAAGGGAGGAAGCGGAGTGGATAACGAGGGACACCGAGCTCCTGGGCGTAGACATATTGACGGCGATTAGGAAGGCCGCAGGCAGATCTCCAAGCACGAAGTTTCAGGAGTTCTTACAGGGTGTAGTGACAACCGCCACCTCCGGCGGCCAATTGAAACCCTATTTCCTGATGAAGACTGAGCAGTTTGAGAAGGAGGACAAGCTGGAGATGAAGAAGAGGATGGAGAGCCTCGGGCTCCTGGCCGAGAGCTTCGTCACCGTCGTGGTTGCCTTCCCCCTCTTCCTCGTCGTCATCATGGCTATTATGGCCCTGATAAGCAAGGGGTCTGGGGGCTTCATCGTGACCCTCCTCTACGTCATCGTTGGAGTCATGATACCCCTCTCGCAGTTCGGGTTTATCTTCGTCATGTGGAATCAGGAGCAGGAGGGGTGATGTGACCAAGACGAAAAGGATAGCTAGGGAACTCGAGGAGGCCAGGCAGTCCATCTATGAGAAGAAGGACAGAAGCCGAACGGTCAAGATAGTAAGCATAGCCCTGGGCACCATGTTCCTTCTGATCGCCGCCCTCAACTTCCTAGATATAGTGAACATATCCTTCCAGCCAGGGGTGGATACAGACGGGGATGGCATTCCGGATGAGGCGGCGGAACGCCCGACTCGCAGGTTCCTGAACTTCCTAGCCTTGGCTATGATGGGCTTCATAGGGCCGTATGGGTTCTACGTGAGCAAACAGCACAAAAAGATTCGGGCCATAGAGAAGAGGCTTCCTGATTTTCTCCGCGATGTTGCCGAGGCCGGGAGGTTTGGAATGACCCTGGCGCAGGCCATCGTAGTGGCGGCCCAAGGACGCTACGGGGTCCTCACATCGGAGATCAAGAGAATGGCTGCTCAAATTGATTGGGGAGTGCCGGCGACGGCCGCCCTCCGTCTCTTCGCCGAGAGGGTCAAGACTCCCATGGTGGAGAGGATCGTGGCCATCATAGTCAAAGCTAGTGACGCCGGCGGTGATGTGGCAGACGTCTTGACTATGGTGAGTACCGACACCAAGGAGGTACAGATGACGGAAGACGAGAGGAGAATCACGATGAGCACTTACATAGCTGTGATATACATCTCGTTTGCCGTTTTCATCGTGACCATAATGATACTTGGCGCAACTTTCCTACCCAAAATGCAGGAGGCTGCGGGCGAGCTCTCCCAAGGGGATGGCGGCCTTCTTTCCGGGACCCAGGGTCCCCTACCTCAGAACATTGATGAGATCATATTCAACATTCAGGTGGCCTTCTATATCGCCGTGATAGTCCATGCCATGGGCGACGGCATTCTGGCTGGCATCCTTGACAACGGCAAGATCGTCAACGGACTGCGCCACTCCTTCATCATGTTGCTGATAGCCGTCGGGAGCTTTCAGATGATATAGGTGTCTACATGCAAACCCAGACGATTGCCTATGAGCGACAGAAACAGCTAGCACGCAAGATGGGCCCCATTCAGAAGGCCAAGAGGAGAATGTATACGCGGTTCTTGAGGGATAAGGCTCTGAAGGTCCGAGCACCCAAGGGCGGCCGACGTCAGGAGGTCATAGCAGGTAGCATAACCCCCATCCCGCCCGTGACGAGCCCCAACATGAAGGAGGTCGAAATTGAACCCGTAATAGACAACTACTCCTACGTCAGGATACTGTACGATGACCTTTCCAACGAGCACTTCTACGAGGCCATAGAGCCCCAACTTTCGAGTGAGGAACGGGAGCTGATGGTCGTCCTCAAGGAGCTCATCATAGAGAACCTGGAGATCACGGAAGAGATGGATCCCAAAGTCCGGGAGAGCTATCTGCGGAGCGCTGTTGAGAAGCTCCTCAGGGAGCTGGGTATAACCCTTCATCCCCTCCCCAAGGAGAGGATCATGCACTACATCATTCGGGACTTCGTGCGATATGGCGCCATCGATGTCGTCATGATCGACCCTCAGGTGGAGGACATCTCCTGCGACGGTGTAGGGGTCCCTTTCTACATCTACCATAGGAAGTACGGCTCCATCCCCTCAAATCTCAAGTTCGATTCCGAGGAGAAGTTGGACAGCTTCGTCGTCTGGCTGGCCCAAAAATGCGGGAAGCACATATCGGTAGCCCAACCAATGCTAGACGCCTCCGTCCCCGACGGCTCCAGGCTCCAGGCGACCCTCGGGAAGCACATCACCAAGAAGGGCTCGAGCTTTACCATCCGCCGCTTTAGGGAGAACCCCTTCACCCCCCTGGATCTCATCGCCAACAAGACCATGGGCCGTGAGATGATGGCTTATCTCTGGCTGGCCATTGAAAGTGGGCAATCCATGATGATTTGCGGTGGAACTGCCAGCGGGAAGACGACGACTCTGAACGCCATCCTACTCTTCATCCCGCCTCAGATGAAGATAGTCAGCATTGAGGACACCCGAGAGCTCAACCTCCCCCATGAGAATTGGGTAGCCACCGTCACGAGGCACGGATTTGGAGGCATGACCGCGGCGGGAAGAGCTGCAGGGGAGATAGACATGTTCGACCTGCTCTCGGCAGCCCTCCGGCAGAGGCCGCAATATCTCATGATCGGCGAGGTTAGAGGTTCGGAAGCGTACGTTGTCTTCCAGGCAATGGCGACCGGGAAGAGCGCCTACACGACATTCCACGCCGACGACATACAAGCGATGGTTCACAGACTAGAGAACGATCCCATCAACTTGCCCAGGGCCCTGGTCTCGGCCCTCGACATAGTGCTCCTCCAGTCCCAGGTGAAGGTGGGGACGGAGATGACGAGAAGGGTGAAGTCCCTCACGGAGATCATCGGTGTGGATCCCGAGTCCGATGAACTCATAACGAACTCTGCCTACACGTGGAATCCAGCCGATGACAGTTTCCACTACAGCGGGCACAGCTACGTCTATGAGAAGATACAGACAGCTCGCAACTGGTCCTCCAGGAGAATGGAGCAGGAGGTCAAGAGGAGACTCGACCTCCTCGATTACATGGAGAGGACGGGGGTCGCTGGCTACCGCGATGTGGCTAGGATAGCCTCGGCTTATCTCAAAGACCCGGACGAGATGATGAGAATCGTCGAGGCCGACCTCAGCAAGAACTGATCCCCAATCCCCTCTGCTTCCATCTCAATCGGTCAGGTATGAAACTAGTATTGCACTAGCCGCCAATATGTGCATTTCATGCCACCGAGAATCACCGATGGCGGGGATGCCCCTAACCTCCCTTCTTCTTCCGCCTGGTGAACGGCTTCTTCAGTATCTTCTTCAAGACTGGCTTACCTGCGCTCTCCTGCTGGGGCGCTGGGGGGCCGGGAGGAGGCGCTGGCGGCTTGCCAGTCCCTCCAGTTGGAGGCGCGTTCCCGGACATCAACGTTCCACACTTGTGACAGACACTGGCGGTTATAGAGTTGAGGGCGCCGCAGATCTGGCAAGGCTTGGATCCCATCTTCCTCATGTCTTCCTCCTCCTTGAGCCAGTCATCGAAAGTTAAGAAGGTGGGTTGCCGTCTCCACCACTCC
>JAJISG010000051.1 GCA_022848835.1 Thermoplasmatota archaeon
CGGCAGCGTGACCGGATCCTGGCCCACCGCCGGCAGCGCGGTGGACACGTTGAACGTCAGCGGCAGCGGGTCGGTCTCTTCCGCCGCGGATCTCGGCGGTACAAGGATGAGGTGAGGAAGGTGGCTAGAGCCCTGGGCATAGTCGTGGCGGAGAGGCAGCCATTCCCCGGCCCCGGACTCGCCGTGAGGGTCCTGGGCGAGGTGACGCCCCAGAAGATAGGCATCATCAGAGGAGCCTGTGCCATCGTTGAGGAGGAGATAGAGCAGGCCACCAAGGAAGGGAGCATGGATGGGCCGTGGCAGTATTTCGCGGTCCTACTACCCCTGAAGACAGTGGGTGTGGAGGGGGACCTGAGGGTCTACGGTTATACGGTTGCCGTCCGCTCCGTGGAATCCGTCGATGGCATGACCGCGTCCTACTCGGAGATCCCTCACGAAGTCCTCGGAAGGATCTCCACCAGAATCACCAACGAGGTCAGAGGAGTGAACCGGGTGGTCTACGATGTCACCAACAAGCCTCCCGGCACCATCGAATGGGAGTGATTGACCGGGACGCCACGCCAAGATATTTTACCCGCCGCTCCTTCTAAGGATCGAATGGAGGTCTACGTAGTCGACAATGGCGGCCAGTGGACGCATAGGGAGTGGCGCGTTCTTAGAGACCTCGGAGTTGAATCTAAGATAGTGCCGAATCTTACGGTGGTGGAGGACCTGCAGGTGGATGGGTTGGTACTCTCCGGTGGCGCTCCCAGGGTAGGAATTGATCCCTCCAAGATGGGGCGAAATGGCGAATACCTAGATGAGATTGGCTGCCCCATACTGGGCATCTGTGCTGGGCATCAGTTCATGGCTCTGCACTTTGGCGGGGAGACGAAGCCGGCAAGGGTCCCCGAATTCGGAAAGACGAAGGTCCTCATCGAGGAGCCCGGGGACCTCTTCAAGGGTCTTCCCAGGCGGTTCACAGTCTGGGAGTCCCACAACGACGAGGTGACGATAGCTCCAAAGGGCTTCAAGAGGCTAGCCAGTTCCGACAACTGTCCCGTCCAGGCCATGCAGGCTGTAGACAGACCTCTCTACGGAGTCCAGTTTCACCCTGAGGTGGAGCACACCCAGCACGGGAGCGATATATTCAAGAACTTCCTCGATGTGTGCCGGCAGGAGAGGTGATTCTCCCTTGAATGACCTTCAGGATTCGGAGGCTTAGAGGTGGAGGGAAAGGCGAGCATCCTGCAAGAGGTCCTCGAGGACATGCACAGAAACGAGACTTTTGAGAGGGCGCTTGGCAGGATCCTCAGGGCCCACAGTAGGGATTATGAGGACTATCTGGAGCTGATGAGCGAGATAAGGGAGAGAGCAGGTCAGGAGAAGGTCGATATCGTAGAGGCTGCGCGAAGGGAGGCGTCAGAGGGATAGTGCCTCCCTGTTGACGAGGAACTCGGGCTGCTCACCCTCCAGGGCCTTAATCAACTGCTCGACAATCAGGAGCCCGATCCTTCTCTGGGCCTCGCGAGTCGAGGCGGCGATGTGAGGGGTCAGCACGACGTTGTCCAACTCCAGAAGAGGACTTCCCGAAGGGGGCTCCCGTTCATACACGTCTAGTCCAGCCCCGGCAATCATGCCCTCCTGCAGGGACATCGTTAGTGCCTCCTCATCCACAATCCTCCCTCGGGCGCAGTTGATGAGATAGGCTGTCCTCTTCATCATGCTCAGTTGCGGGTGGGAGATCATGTGTTGAGTCTCCTCCGTAAGAGCCGCATGGACGCTCACGAAGTCGCTCATCTGGAGGACCTCTTCGAGTGTGGTGAGGCGAATCCCCCGCGACTCGGCCCTCTCCTTAGGAAGATAGGGGTCGAAGGCTATGACAGACATGCCCATAGCCTGGCAGATGCCAGCCACCTCGCTTCCAATTCTCCCCGAGCCTATGAGACCGAGGACCTTTCCCGCCAGTTCCGTGCCCCTGAGGGCGGCCTTCTCCCACCGACCCTCCTTCATACTCCTGTCCGCCTCAGGGATCCTTCGGGCCAGGCAGAGCATGAGGCCGACTGCATGCTCGGCCACTGACTGGCTGCTCCCTGCCGGGGCCTTGACCACCATGATGCCCCTCTCCGTCGCAACCTTCACGTCGATGTTCTCGATGCCTACTCCGGCACGGGCGACTACTCTCAGCCTCTTACCGCGC
>JAJISG010000052.1 GCA_022848835.1 Thermoplasmatota archaeon
CGATGAAGGTGAGGTCCTCTCCCTCCCTCATGACGGTAGCCTTCCCGATCTCGAAGGGGTCGTCCGGGGAGGTGATGGTCGGGAACCTTGCCCTACTGAACCTACAGTACAACGGTCCCGGGATATCGGCCGCCTCGTCCACCGCCTTCGCAACTTCAGGTCCATCGCAGGGAACCACCACTTTCATGTTTGGGAGAGATCGCAGCAGACTGATATCCTCATTCATCTGATGAGTGGCACCATCAGGCCCCACGGTCAACCCCGCGTGGCTGCAGAATATCTTCACTGGGAGGTTGGGATATGCGATGGACTGGCGGATAATGTTGTACACCTGGGCCGTCCCGAAGACAGAATAGGTGCAGGCGAAGGCGACCTTCCCCGCTGCTGCAAGGCCTGCTGCGACGCCCATCATGTTCTGCTCCGCGATGCCGATGTTGAACAGTCGATCGGGGAACTTCTTGCCGAAAAGTGCCGTCTTGAGGGACTCGGTGGTGTCGGCTCCCACGACCACGATGTCAGACCTCCTGGCTCCCAGCTCCACAAGGGCCTGACCGAAGTAGGTCCTCAAGGACTCCGTCTTCCACGGCCTTGGGTTCATGGAGCCTCCCCCAGTTCCTCGAGGGCTGTCTTGAGCTCCTCATCCGTGGGAGCAGTCCCGTGGAAGCGGACCACGTTCTCCATGTAGCTCACACCCTTGCCCTTGACGGTGTGGGCAATGATGACAGTGGGCTTCTCCCTCACTTCCCTGGCAGCGGATAAAGCCTCGAGGATGGCCCCTATGTCGTGGCCGTCTATCTCCAGGACGTTCCAGCCGAAGGACTGCCACTTCTCAGAGAGGGGCTCTAGGGTCATTATCTCCTCTGTCCTCCCCTCCTGCTGAATCTCGTTCCTATCGATGATAGCGGTGATGTGGTCCAGTCTGAAGTGGGACGCTCCCATGGCTGCCTCCCATGTCTGCCCTACATCGTTCTCCCCGTCGCCAATCATCACATAGATACGGTGAGTCTTCCCGTCTAAGCGCGAGGCCAAGGCCAGGCCTATAGCTATGCTGAGGCCTTGCCCCTCAGCGCCAGCGCATGCCTCCACCCCTGGGGTCGTTCCGAGTTCAGGGTGTCCCTGTAGCGAGCTGTTCAGCTTCCTCAAAGTCAGGAGCTCAGAGACGGGGAAGAAGCCCCGTTCCGCCAGGGCAGCATACAGGACGGGGCAGGCGTGCCCTTTGCTGAGGATGAACCTGTCCCTGTCGGGCCAACGCGGATTCTCGGGGTCCACTCGCAGGACGGAGAAGTAGAGGGTGGCTATTATGTCAGTCGCTGATAGGGAGCCTCCAGGGTGGCCAGAGCCAGCGGCATGGGTCATGCGTAGAACGTGGGCCCTCAGAATGCGAGCCTTCTCCTTCAATTCCGAGATCAGCGCCTCATCCTGGTCCATCACGCCTCCTCCCCGAAGATGCCCCGCCTAACGTGACTTCCTCCTTAATAGTTGATGGATAACGGAGATGACCCCATGAGGAGTCGATCACAGGAGGAAGGAAGCTGGGGCCTGCCGCTCGGACTCGCGGTGCCCCGACCTGCCACCACCACATGGATAACGCGGGAAGAGTTCAGGGATATTTAAGAATCGCCCCGACCTATCCTTCGCAACCGACGGTCCAACCCAGGGCAGTCTCGTCCAAGGTCATCAGAATAACCTGGGTGCCCTCCTCCGCCCCATCGATAGTAAGATAATCGCCTGCCTCCAAGACACCTGCTGCGGGGTCCTGATGATGGTAGACCACACCCTCCGCGCCGCTCAGGGCGCTGGTGAGGCTTCCCTCCATCACCACAGTGAATGAGCCCTCCCGCAACTGCACTATCCTGTACTCCACCTCGTCTATGTCGAACTCTCCTTCGACAGAGGTGACTACGGCCCTGAGACCCCCTTCAGAGCTCTCGATGCTCATACTGACGGGTAAACTACATTCGGAGTTTGGAGAGAGAACGGAGAAAGCCAGGCCAAGGACTGCCGCCATTCCCAAGGAGAGGAGGAAGATGCCCCCTGCCTTCAACCAGTTGCCCCCCTTCAGGGAAACACCTGGGCCCTCGAACGGCTGTCCTCGATATGAAGCTTACCCGCCTCCCGCGGGGTGACATAGATAAATATTGAAGCCCCTTGCAGGGTGCGTGATCAAAGTCTCCCCTTCCATCCTGTCAGCTGATTTCAGTAGACTTGGCGAGGAGGTGAAGAGGGCTGAAAGAGGGGGCGCGGACTACATCCATATCGATGTGATGGATGGTGTTTTCGTTCCCACTCTCACCATCGGCCCCCCTGTCATCTCTAGCCTTCGACCGGTCACCAAGCTTCCCTTCGACGTCCACCTCATGATCCAGCGGCCGGGACGCTTCGCCAAGGATTTCGTCAGGGCGGGAGCCGACATACTGACCATCCACCTGGAAGCTGAAGAGGAGGTGGAGGCGACTCTAGAAGCGATAAGGAAGATGGGCGCTCGACCAGGTATCTCCATCAAGCCCGCCACCACCTTCGAGGCCGTGAAGCCCTTCATGGGCCTAGTCGACATACTCCTGATCATGACGGTAGAACCTGGCTTAGCCGGCCAGCAGTTTATGATGGATATCCTGCCAAAGTTGGAAGAGGCCCGAGGATTCATCGAAGAGGGGGGGCTAGAGGTAGAGCTGGAAGTGGACGGAGGAATCAACGAGGTCACTGCGGGACTGGCCGCCAAGGCTGGTGCGAGGGTGCTAGTTGCAGGCTCCGCCATCTATGGTGGAAACGTCAAGAACAGAATATCGAAGATCAGAAACAGCGCCTCGAATGCCCTGGGCTGAGGTGGCTCTGAAGGAGTGTCGACTTGCGGGAATGGCTCGAGAGGTTCATCTACACGAGTATCTCCGTCATCATTCCCCTGGCCGTCATTACCGCCAATGCCATCCTTAATTTTGGCGGCATCCTGCTGACGATCGGTCTAACTGTCTGGATGGGCTTTTCCCTGATAATCTTCTCGCCCTTCATCGTATGATAGCCATCCTTCTCGGGACTCCGCGGACAGAAACTGGATGTCTCAAGATATATCGAGGCTGATAACTATGAAGGCATCTTTATAGACGCAGGGGAGTCTAAAATCGGCCACCGTCCTGAAACGGAGTCGGTAAAGTGAGCTCGTGCCCCCTCTGTCACTCATCGCCAGTAGAAGAGTCCGGCTCCTGTCATTTCTGTGGTGCCAGCGCCAGGATTCGAATCAAAGAGCTTGGGGAGAGAGGCGCGGAGGACCGTCTCGAAGAGGCATCGGCGGCCATGGAGAAGAACCATGAGGGCCTGGACCTCAAGGTTGCGCGGCGCCTGCTTGAGGAGGGGCTTACTGCCCTTGGAAATGGGGACCTGAAAGAGGCATCGAGGACTGGCGAAGCCCTGCGGAGGGGGATCGAACTGGCCAGGCAGCGGCCCACTTGGCTGGAGAGAATCGGTAGAGCAAAGACAGTAGTGGAGAAAGCCTCGAGAGCGGGGGTCAACGTAGGGAGAGCGAAGGAGGAGATAGCCAGATTGGAGGAACGGGTAGAACAGGGGAGACTCAATGACATCTCAAAGACCCTTGGTTCCATCCTCAATGGGATCAACCCTCCGAGCAGGATTGGCAGTACGAGAAAGAGTATCGCCGCGGCCTGGAAGAAGATTAACTACGCCACGGAGAGGGGAGGAACTACCGCGAGGGCCATGGAGCTCCTGAAATCTGCGGAGGCGGCTCTTGAGGAGTGTGACGTGCCCCGAGCGAGCGGACTAATCAAGCAAGCCGTAAGGGCTGCAGACTACGCCAAGAAAAACGCGAGAGCTCTCCAGCTAATCTCCAATGTAGAGAGAGGCCTCCAGAAGACGGCCACCCGTGGGGCCGACGTGGCCGAAGGGAAGGAACTGTTAAAGAAGGCGAGGAAGGCCCTCAAGTCGGGCATCTACGCTGACGTTCAAAAATGGACGAGGGCCGCAAGAGATTTTTCAGAGCGCGCCCGCCGGAGGAAAGTTGCGGAGGATGCCATTCAGAGAGTGGAGATGATACTTGAGGGGGAGGCCGGGGAAGCGTCTGATCTGTCGGCCGCCAGACCCCATCTGGAGGAGGCTAGGAAGGCGCTGAAGGAAGACAGGTTCAGCGCGATCACCAAGTCTCTCCAAAGATGTCGAGTCGTAGTCAAGGAGGCCGTCCGTCTTCGAAAGTCTAGAGAGTCCCTGGAGCTACTGAAAGGCGAGCTCACCGAGATACAGTCGATGAAGGCAGATACCTCGAGGGCAGAGGCGGCCTTCAGCGAAGCTGAGAAAGCCCTGGAAGCGGGCCACTGGAGCGCTTTCAGGAAACACTCTCAGAGCTCTGGTAGGGCGACCAGAAGAGCCCGGAGGGAGAGAGAGAAGCATATCATACTCACCACCGTGGAGAGAATCGTCGAGAGGGCTGGAAAGGGGGGAGTGAGCGCCCTGGGGGCCCGAGAACTCCTAGCCGAGGTAGAGAAGGCACTTGGGCAGGGTCGTCACACCGACATAGATGGCCTAGTGGAGGCCAAGTTCGAGGCCGAAGCTGCGAAGAAAGAGAACGAAATCCTTCGAGGTGTCGGGGAGCTTAGGACCACCATGGCCGAGTTGAAGATTGCAGGCTTGGAGGTTAGTGGTGCTCTGGCACTCCTAGACAACGCAGAAGAGGTCTTGGAGGCAAGGGAACTATCCCAGGCCCAGGAGCTTCTTCAGAGAGCGAGGGAGGCAGCAGAGCCTCTTACGGAGGCGCTGAAGGGTTCCGCAGAGAGGTCGGTCAAGGACCTAGAGGAGGAAGTGGCGAAGCTCAGAAACCTGGATATCCAAGCTCCTGAAGCCGAAGAGTTTCTCGAGAGGACGAGGAAAGCCCTGGATAAGGGCAACTCCTTCGAAGCCCTGGACCTCGCGAGGATAGCCATGGAGGCTTGCAGAGAGGCAAGGGAGGAGCGCCTTGTCGAGATTCCTTCTGCCGATGTGGAGAGAACGAAGGAGATGGCAACGGAGGAAAGTGCGCGGGAGATGATACAGCATGCGAGGAAGCTGTACACCGTCCTTGAGCGGGCCGGCATACCCGCTGCTGCCTTGGACGACTCCGTGGAGCGGGTCGAGGAAGTCCTGAAATCGAATGATGTCGAGAGACTGAATCTGAGACTCCGAGTTCTCGCCGAGTTGGGAAGCAGCTTGAAAGCGTCCCTTCGGAGTCAGTTGAATGCCTGGCTAGAGGGACCCGGGAAGTTGCTCGAGGAATCCTCGGATGTATCCAAGGCCACTAAAGCGGACCTCGAGGAGGTCTCAAACGCCATAGATGAGGACTCTCTGGAGGTCGCCGTGGATACGTATCTACACCTCAGGGAGGAGGTAGAAAAAGCGAAGGGAGCAACCGCCAAGGCCGACCGGAAGGCCCTGGACAAGCTGTCAGACCAGTTCGGAAGGGTTAAGAACCTCTTGGACGAGCTTGCCCTAGCGGGCATAGACATCAACGAATCGGAGGATAGGTTGCATGAGGCGGAAGAGGCCATGCATAGGGGTAACACCGCCGAAGCGAAGGTTGTCTTGACAGATCTAGAGGAGATAGGCTCCAACGTCAGGGAGAATATGGTCTCAGCTGCAAAAGACCTTATCGCCTCTGCCCGGCAAAGGTTGACGAAAACGGCCAAGCACTGGGAGAAGATGACGGAGGCAGAGGAGCTACTGCGGAATGCCCGAGAGGCGTACAAACGTGGCCGGATCGACGAGGCGATCGAACTTGCCAAGATGGCGGAGAAGAATGCGACCAGGCGTGTGGAGCGACTCATACACGACGCGAAGATCGAGTCGAGTGGGAGGATCGACGCGATCGGGGGGAGGCTTTCCGAGCTGAAGCGTGTAATGAAGGATCTGGGGAGGGCTGACATATCCATTGAAGGGGTGGACGAGGATATGCGAGGAATCGAGAGCTTTCTGGAGGAGGGAGATTTCGAGAGTGCCGAAGCCAACCTTTCTTCCCTTGAGGATATCACGATGGCCCTCACATCGGGATTGGAAGTGGCTGCAAGGGATTTTCTCGGGCGGACGGAGGAGGACATACAGGCTGCCGCTGCTGAAGGTCTGTCCATTACGAGAGGAGAGCAGATCTTCGCCACTGCCCGCTCGACTCTAGAAGAGGGGCGGTATGTAGAGACACTGGAGTACTGCAAGGTCATAGAGGACATAATAAAGAGAGCAAAGCAGAAGTCGACGTTGGAGGATATAACCGGCTACGTGGACTCCGTCAGAGAGGATATGGAGGATCTTGTTTCTAGGGGTCTGACAATGACGAGGACGGAGAACCTTCTCGACGACATCCGGGAGGTTGCGGCCGAAGGTGATCTGGATAGGGCCAGACTCATGATTGAGGGCCTTGACAACTCGATGAAGGACTTCCTGACGGCTCCCAACTTGCCTCAGGTTACCACCGAGACCACGGCCATGGACACGCAGCTCAAGGAGGCAAAGGAGTTCCTGATCCAAGCGCACAGCATTCTGGATACCGGCAGGAAGGAGGAACTGAAGCAGGTCATCGCTCGGGCTCGAATTCGACTAGGAGACGGTGCGGCGGGAGAAGCCCTTCTGCGGGATGTCAAGGATATGGCGGAGATGGCTGAATCCCTGGGCGCTGAAGTAGGAGACGCTCAGAAGATCCTCGCGGACGTTGAAGCCAAACTGGAAGAGGACCCGGAGAATGCCTTGGAATCGCTTGAGAGGGTCAGGAACATCATCAAGAAGTCCGTCGAGGGCATGGCAGAAGGTGCAGAACCGGAGATCATCCTCGAGATGCCGGAGGAGGGACTAGCAGAGGACGAGTGGACTCGCTATCAGTTCTACATCAAAAATGCCGGAAAGGTTCCGGCAAATCACGTAAGAGTTAGGCTCAGCGGGGACCTAGAGGTCAGAGGTCTCGATCCCATCCCCAGGCTATCTCCAGGAGAACGCCTCAAGATCGAAGGGGATGTCAGGCCGAAGGTCAAGGGGAACATACCGATCGAAGTGGAGGTTGCCTACGAGAGATACTTCGATGGGGAGGATACTCGCACTACTCAGGATGCAATCGTAACAGCCTCTCCTGCGGGGACCTACATAGTGGAGGACATTTTCCTGGTTCACACCGATGGCAGGCTGATAAACCATCAATCCCGAAAGACGCTCGATGACATAGACGAGGACATCTTCAGCGGCATGCTTACTGTCGTTCAAGACTTCGTTAAGGACTCCTTCCGCCAGAGGACGAGAGTAGGCCTGAAGAGACTGGAGTTCGGAGAGAGCAAGATCATAATCGAGCGAGGTTCCCATGTGTATCTGGCCGCTGTCTTGCTGGGCGAGGAACCCGAACTTCTGGCCCTCTACATGGCAGAAGTCATCAACGAAATCGAGCGGGGCTACAGTGAGAAACTGGAGAAATGGACGGGCTTGCTGAGCGACCTAGAGGGAATTGATACCCTAGTCAGAAAGCTCATCTTCCTGACCGATGACAACCTTATTCAGGGTCCGGAAGGCACCGAGTTGGCCATAGGATCGGCCATCAACCTCATCAGGGGAGGGAAGACCTTAGGCCTGGACCTTTCGGAATCGGAGAGTCTTCTGGCTGCTGCCAAGGCGGCTGTGGACAGAGACCTGGATAGAGCGTGGGCCCTCATGCAGGATGCAGTAAACCTGGCGCTCAAGACGCAGCAAGAGATGCAGAAGAAGCTGAAGGCAGCACTAGAACTGCTGGAGCAGGACCTGGCAGATCTGACCCAGGCGGGGCTGGAAGACATGGCCGAATTGGGATGGAAATATGAGGAGAGCAAGGACCAGGTGGAGAAGGCGAGGAAGGCTTTGGCCAGGGGGAACTACGATATGGCTGCAAGCATCGTTACCTCTCTGGAGGAAGCCATTTCAGCCATGAAAGAACAGGTGATATCGGAGAAGATAGGCCAGGACCTCGAGAGGCTCGACGCGACACTTGCCTTTTTGGAGAATGAGGGTGCGGATGCTTCGGAGCTCAGAGAACGGCTCGACACTTCAAGAGAGGCCTTGGCGGAGGGTAAACTAGGAAAGGTGAACAAGTCTCTAGAGACTGCGGACTCTCTTTCCCGCCAGATGAAGGAGGATTTCCTCCTCAAGAAGTACAAGGGCGATCTAGAGAGCATTACCGGCATTCTCCAAGGCACCACATCATCCGAGGCAGTATCGGAAGAGAACCGGAAGATTGTCGAATTGGCTATGGATGCGGCGAAGAAGTCGGACTTGGACCAGTTAGAGCTATTGATTGGGAAGGCTCGGGATGCGATTCTCTCAGGGACCGAGGATGGCGTCGAGGAGAGAGAGCCAAGGCTCTTGGTGAAGACACCCATCGTCGGCCTCCAGTCGGGCACGTGGAACAGGTTCATTCTTGAGGTCGTCAACAGGGGGAATTGGCCCGCTAAGGAGATAGGACTGGTGTTGCACGGCGACATGAAGGTGAAGGGGGAGAGCGAGATCGACAGAATCGACCCCGGTGAGACCAGGGAGGTAGAGATAGGGCTCTGGCCCAAGACGGAGGGAGAGGCGACCATGGACTTGGAGGTCTCCTATAAGAGGGTCCTGGACGACGCGCCCTACGTGATGCGGGACATCAGAGAGCCCCGGGTGGCTCCAAAGGGGACATACCCTGTGGAAGACGCATTGCTCTTCCTCGGCTCAGGGGAGCTTATCATCCACGAAAGCCGCAGGTTTAGAGAGAGCTCAGATAAAGAGACCTCCGATGGTGGTCTTGAGGGCGTTATCGAATTCATTCGGAACGCCTCCGGGGATGCCAAGGGTTCGTTTATCAACAGGATGGATACCGGAGAGGGGAAGGCCCTGTTACAGCGCGGTGACAGTGCATACCTGGTGGCTGTAGTCAGGGATAGGGAACCTGAGCTGTTGCCCTTCTATATGCTTCGAATCCTTCAGGATGTGGAGGACCGCTTCGGAGATGAGTTGAAGGATTGGAAGGGAGACTCAGATGTCGTGAAGGAGCTTGGAAAGATCCTCCGAAAGCTGCTCTTCGTCACGGATTCAGAGGATGTACACTTAGGCCCCCTGGCTGCCAGTCCCATAGCCGCAGGTCTGCTGTACGGAACGCCTCGAAAGGAGAGGAAGAAATGGGCAAGCACTTTAGAGCTGGAGATCGAGAGCGCCGTAGAGGAGGGAGGCATCGCGAAGGGAGTCGGTGTCCTGGAGTCAGCCCTTGGTGGGACGTTGGCCGAAAGAGGACTCGAGGGGAGCACTCCCGCAAGGCCGTCGAGGACCGAAGGCTACATCATCGAGATAGAGGACGCCTCATTGAAGGAGTTTATCGAGATCGCAAAGGAGATAGATAAGGCCGTCAACAAGGCCCGTGGAAAAGCGGGCCTGGAGGCTCAGTGGCCCGTACCGAAAATTGCGATAAGGGCATCAGATTCGACGGTGGCCGCCGCTGCTAACAGCTTCAAACCCATGATTCTGAGTCACGCCAACGCGAAGGAGATCGACATCCTAGAGAAGGGCGAATTCTGGAAGGGCGCTGACCTCAAGATGCAGATCCATGAAGAAGCCCTTGCGAAGTCGTACGCGGTCTGGGCGAAGAAAATAGAGCTCATACTGAAGTCCCAGGACCCCTGGAAGATAAAGACGGGCATCGACAAGGGAGGCTATGAGATGGGTATCGAGGGGCAGGTGATTCACATCTTCCCCGGAATGGTGAGCTTCAAGGTCATAATGCCCCCTCATGTCGTCGTTCAGCAGTTCCAAGGCGGCATGGTCTTCATGGATACGACACTAACAGAGAGTATCAAGGCCGAGGGATTCGCCAACGAGATTATCAGGATAATCCTGGAGTCCCGGAAGGAGTTGGCGGTGGAGGACTCTGACCCCGTGTCTATCAAGATAGTGGCCGACAGTGAGTTGAAGGCCCTGCTCCATGGTGTGAAGGAGTACATGATGGAGGAGGTAAATGCCAAGGACCTTCAGTTCATCGAAGACGTGGGGGAGACGGATTACGTCGTGGAATGTGAGATAAGGGATGAGAAGTTCACCCTAGCTGTTGAAAAGGCGTGAAGGGTAAAGCTATTACTCCCAAAAGGCCTAGGTCATGGGTCCATGGGCGTCAATCTGGCAGGCCTCGTGACCCATGAGGTGAAGCTGCTTGAGGACTTTCGAGGAAAGGCCATAGCCATCGACGCCTACAACGCCCTTTATCAATTTCTTTCCATCATTCGTCAGCCCGACGGCACCCCCCTCATGGACAGAACAGGGAGGGTAACATCCCACCTGAGTGGACTGTTCTACAGGACCTCCAACATACTCCGAGAAGGCGTCCTCCCTGTGTACGTCTTCGATGGTGCCCCTCATCCCCTGAAGAGGGGGGTTCTGGAGGGTAGGATGCGGGTCCGCAGAAGGGCTGAGAAGGAGTGGAAGAAGGCGGTGAGAGAGGGGGACCTAGAGACGGCTAGGACGAAGGCCCAGCAGACCGCTCTGCTCACCGAAGAGATGATCAAGAGTTCAACGGAGTTACTGGGCCTGATGGGTGTCCCTGTTGCCCAGGCCCTGCAGGATGGAGAGGCCCAGGCCAGCTACATGGCCTCGAAAGGGGATGTCTGGGGGACCGGTTCCCAAGACTACGACTCCCTGCTCTACGGTTGTCCTCGTCTGGTGAAAAATCTCGCCATCTCAGGGAGGAGAAAGCTTCCCCGGCGTCGGGAGTACGTAGAGGTCAACATAGAGTTGATCGACCTGAAGGCGAGCCTTGAGAATATCGGGATCAACAGGGAGCAGCTCGTCGACATGTCCATTCTCATGGGGACGGACTTCAACGACGGAATCAGGGGTATAGGTCCCAAGAGGGCCCTGAGTCTCATACAGGAGCATGGAGATCTGGAGTCTGTCATGAGAGCGAAGGATATTGTCATCGAAGACCTCGAAGAGGTGCGCCATATCTTTCTCCGACCTAGACTCACCGACGACTATCAGTTGGAGTGGCGGGAGCCTGACGGTGAGGGCATCATTGAACTCCTCTGTGACGAGTTTCACTTCTCCCAGGATAGAGTTGTGTCAGCACTTCGTAGAATCAAGGTGGGTTTGCTGAACCGGGAACAGAGCAAGCTAGACAAGTGGTTCTGAGCTTGCGGGGCGTGGTCTAAGACTGCCCACTTATGGTAGAGAGTTCCTGAGACGGCTATCCTGTCTCAAGCGTAACGCCTCTCCTTCAACCTCTGTAACTCCGTCAGGCCATGTCCGGACGACTGCCAGTCTCACGAAAAGCTTTATGCGGGAGGGCAAATAGGCGGACAATGGTTGCCGTTGGCGCCCTCTTAATCATCACCCTTCTGTGCACGGCCCTAGCTAGCCTGGCGTATGTCAGGAAGATGCTGACGTGGGATGGCTCCGTTGCAGCCTTCGCCGTGGGCTTTATCATTGGCATCTTCGGAGACATCCTCTGGCTCCTCCTCCTTCTTCTTTTCCTGGTCACCAGTTTTGTTGCGACCAGGTACAGGTTCCCGGAAAAGAGGACAATCGGAGCCCAGGAGGGGGTCGAGGGGGAGAGAAGATACAGTAATGTCCTTGCCAACGGCCTAGCTCCCTCCTTCATTGCAATCTTGAGCTTCGCTGCCATACCCGCTCTGCCGAAGCCCCTCAGCGGCCTCCTCTTCGTCTCCGCCATAAGCGTCGCCGCCTCGGACACACTTGCGAGCGAGATTGGCGTGCTATCCCCAAGGACATACCTGATCACCACTATGCAGAAGGTGACGCCGGGAACGAACGGGGGCGTCTCTCTGTTGGGTCAGGGCGCCGCCCTCTTGGCGGCGGTATACACAGCGCTCATGGCCTGGTTCCTGCTCTTCCACATTCCCACGATATTCGGGCAAGACCCCACATTCCCCGCCTCCCCCGCCCTCCTCGCGATCCCCATCATCATCGGTTTCGTGGGGTGTCAGATCGACAGCCTCGTGGGGGCTACCCTGGAGACAAAGGGTTTAGTCTCGAAGAAAACCAACAACCTGTTGGTCACTAGCCTAGGCGGGGTCCTGGCATACGGCCTCTTCCTACTCGCAGGATAGGTCCGTCTCGCACTCCCCAGTGATCAGGCTTCCTGATCCTCAATGACCTCTCTCAGGATGGAAACGGCCTCCCGGTTCAGTCTCTCCGCTTCCTCGAGAGTGGAGCCCTCCGAGAAGACCCTGAATATGGCCTCCGTCCCAGAGGGTCTCATGAGGACCCAACCGCCTTTGTGGAACACCTTGACACCATCGATGGTTTCAACCCGCCTCTCCCTGAATCGAGTAGCGAGAGCCTCCATCACCATCTCCTTGAAATCAGCCGAGCATGGAAGGCTACTCTTCACCAGGTGGTAGGTTGGAATCCCAGTGAGGAGGTCGGAGAGGCTCGTTTCCTCAGCAGCCATCAGCTCTAGCAGAACGGACAGGCCCATGGCCCCGTCTCGGCAGTGCTGGTGCTCAGGAAAAATGAGACCACCGTTCTCCTCCCCACCAAAGACAGCCCCCACCTCGAACATTGTACGAGCAACCACAGGCGCCCCGACCCTAGTATAGATGACGCGGCCGCCGCTAGCCTTCACCATATCCTCAACGCAGCTCGAGGAGCTGACAGGGGTCACGACGGTCCCGCCGCCATTCCTGCGAACTACGTATCGAGCCACCAGCGCCAGAGACCTGTCTCCGAGGACGTACCTGCCCTTCTCATCCACGAACATGACCCTGTCAGCGTCGCCATCGTGGATAGCGCCGAGGTCGGCATCTGTGTCGGCCACCATCTCCATGAGTTCCCTCATGTGCTCCTCCTTGGGTTCCGGTGGATGACCGGGGAAGGTCCCGTCTGGCTGGGCGTTCAGAGTGGCCACCCGGCAGCCCAAGCGTCTCAAGAGGTAGGGGGAAGTCAGGCATGAGGCCCCGTTGCCACAGTCCAGGACCACCTTGAGGCGGGCCTCACGGATGAGCTCCACGTCTACGCGGCTGAGAATCGCCCCCATGTAGCTTTCATTACAGTCCTCTATATTCACGACCCTACCGACGGAGTTCCAAGGCACCTGGCTGAAGGCCTCGCGAAAGTAGATGCTCTCTATGCCCTCCTCCTCTTCCCTAGAGGCCTCCATCCCCCGTTCATCCACTGCCTTGATACCGTTGTACTCTCGCGGGTTATGAGAAGCGGTGATGATAACTCCACCCACCACATCATGGGTCTTGACATAGTACTGTATGGATGGCGAAGGTGCGACGCCTACGTCCTCAACGCCACAACCCCCGGAAGTCAAGCCCGAGATGACTGCAGCCTTCAGCATCGGACTGGAGGTCCTCGTGTCGTTGCCGACAGCCACCCTTCCCCCCTGGAAGAAGGTGCCCACGGCCTTTCCCACATCGAGAGCCAGGGATGCTGTCATCTCCTGGCCTACCACCCCCCGGATACCGTTAGTGCCAAAGAGGCGCGTCATCTCCCCACCCGCTCGCCGATCAGCTTCGAGCCCTTGGGGATCTCTGCCTGGTCGGCCACGATGCAATTCTGGATTCTGGAATCGCGGCCTATGGTCGCCTCCGAGCCGATCAAGCTCGCCTCTATTATCACCCCCTCCTTAACTCTAACCCCGTCGAAGAGGACAGAGTTGGCGATCTTAGCGCTTCCCAGATCGCACGCCTGGCCGAGGCCCACATAGGGGCCTACGAAGCCCCCCCGTAGGACCGTGGATGTGCCCATGCACACGGGATCGAGGATACCGGCCTCCGAGTGGATGACGCAGCCCTTCCCCACGGCACTACCCTCCCTATCCAGGAGGATTCTGGTGGCGCTCAGGTAGTTCTCTAGAG
>JAJISG010000053.1 GCA_022848835.1 Thermoplasmatota archaeon
CCTTTTCCCTACACGCTGGAGGACCTGTACCTGCCCGACGCGGAGCGAGTGCTGGACGCGGTGGAGAGGGCTTACGGCTTCTAGGAGGCATCGGATGAAGAAGGAGTTCCTGCTGCCAGACATCGGAGAGGGCTTGATCGAGGGCGAAATCGTGAAGTGGTTCGTGAAGGAGGGTCAGGAGGTGAAGGAGAACGACCCCCTGGTAGAGGTGCTGACCGAGAAGGTGAACGTGGAGATTCCCAGCCCTTACACCGGCACCGTCCTTAAGATTCTGGCCGAGGAGGGGCAGGTAGTGAACGTGGGAGACCCCATCGTGGTCGTCGGTGAAAAGGGGGAGGCGGTTCCAGAGGTGGAGGCCGAGGCAGCCCCGTCGGAGGAGGCAGAGGAGGTTAGGGAGGCACCCCCAGAGCCTGCGAGGCCGGAGCGGAAGGTCTTGGCGACCCCCGCAGTCCGACGTCTCGCTCGAGAGCTGGGTGTGGACCTGTCCCGGGTGCGGGGCACGGAGGCCAGGGGAAGAATATCTGCCGCCGATGTGGAGAAGCATGCTGAAGTCCCTGAGGTGATACCCGCGGAGGAAGTTGCCCCGGTGGAGGAGGCCGTTCCCTCGAAGGAGGAACTCGTGGAGAAGGTCCCGATTCACGGTGTTCTACGGACAATCTCGGAGAGAATGCACCGCTCCAAGACCACCGCCGCCCACTTCACCTACGTGGAGGAGGTGGACGTGACCGAGCTGGTAGCCCTCAGAGAGAGGGCGAGAACGTGGGCGGATGAGAAGGGCGTTTGACTCACCTTCCTCCCCTTCATGCTCAAGGCTCTGGTCGCTGCCCTGAAAGAGCACCCTTCGATGAACGCCACGATCGACTGGGAGAAGAACGAGGTCCACCTGAAGAAGTACTACAATATTGGTATAGCCACCGCCACGGATCAGGGCCTCTTGGTGCCAATCGTGAAGGACGTGGATCGGAAGACGGTGCTCCAGGTGGCCAGGGAGGTCGAAGAGCTATCCGAGAAGGCCAGGTCGGGCAAGTTGTCCCTGAACGAGGTCCAGGACTCCACCTTCACCGTGACCAGCCTGGGAGCTCAGGGGGGCCTCCTGGCGACTCCCATCATCAACCATCCTGAGGTGGCCATCCTGGGTATCCACAAGATTGCCAAGAGGCCGGTGGTGCAGGACGGCCAGATTGTCGTCCGAGAGATGATGAATGTCAGTCTCTCCTTCGACCACCGCATCATCGACGGCCACGTGGGAGCCGCCTTCACCCAGACACTAGTCCGTTATCTGGAGGACCCCGGTCTTCTGTTGCTGCACGTCCTGGAGTCGGGGATGTGATGGGGAGGAAGGCGGAGGCTGTCGTCATAGGGGCCGGACCCGGGGGCTATGTGGCCGCCATCCGCTTGGGTCAGCTGGGAGTGGAGACTGTCCTTGTGGAGAAGGACAGCCTCGGAGGCGAGTGTCTCAACTACGGATGCATCCCATCCAAGGCCCTCATCTCCGTTGGCAACCTGGTCCACAGGGTTCAAAACGCAGAGAGGATGGGGATCCGTTTCAAAGGTCTGACCGTCGATGTGAATAGGTTGCAGTCCTGGAAGCGCTCGGTGGTGAGAAGGCTCACGAAGGGCATCGCCCACCTCTGCAAGGCAGCAGGTGTCGACGTACTCTACGGGAGCGCCACTCTTACGACACCCAATCAGCTGGACGTCATCTCGGATGAGGGGAAGACGAGCCTGGAATTTGAGAGCGCGATCATCGCCACAGGATCCGAACCCATACCGCTAAGGGGCTTCGAGGTAGACGGGAAAAAAGTCATCTTCCCGAGGGAGGCACTGGAGCTGACTCGGCTTCCGAAGAGCATGACTGTCATCGGCGGGGGCATAACTGGGCTTGAGATCGGGACCATGTACGCCAAGCTCGGGACGCGTGTCGAGGTGGTGGAGCTTTTGGAGCAGCTGCTCCCAGGCATCTCTCCCGACATCGTTCGAGTGATAGAGAGGTCCCTCAAGCGAATCGGCGTTGAGTACCATGTCAGGACGAAGGCCCTGGGTATGGAGAAGAGGGGTGACGGGGTGGTCCTGGATGTGGAAACCCCGGAGGAGCGCATGAAGATCGAGAGCGAGTTACTGATGGTAACAGTGGGTCGTCGGCCCAATACTGGCGGCCTGGGACTCGACAAGGCGGGCGTGGAACTGGATTCTGACGGCTTCATCAGTGTGGACAGGAGCATGCAGACCAGTGTGCCCGGCATATACGCCATCGGGGACGTCATAGGCATACCATACCTGGCTCACAAGGCCTCGAAGGAGGGAATCGTAGCTGCGGAGGCCATCGCTGGCATGAATAGCGAAGCGGACTACAGGGCCATGCCCGCTGCCATCTTCACCGATCCTGAAATCGCCACGGTGGGCCTGTCCGAGGAGGAGGCTATGAAGCAGGACTATGAGATCATCGTGGGCAAGTTTCCCTTCCGCGCATCGGGGAGGGCGCTGACCTACGGAGAGTCTGATGGATTCGTAAAGTTGATTGCGGAGCGATCTTCAGGTGAGGTTCTGGGAGTCGAGATAGTAGGGCCTGAGGCCTCCGAGCTCATCAGCGAGGCTGCTCTGGCCATCGAGATGGGGGCTGTGGCGGAGGACATCGGCCTTACGGTCCACCCGCATCCCACTCTGCCGGAGAGCCTCATGGAGGCGGCAGAGGCGGCTTTGGGGAGGGCTATCCACATACCGAAGAGATGAGTCGAAGCTGCGTATTGATGGACCTGGGGCTGGTGGAGTACCGAGAGGCATGGGAGCTGCAGAGATATCTCGTCGGCAAGCGTCTCGAGAACAGTCTACCAGATGTTCTGCTGCTTCTGGAACATCCCCCGGTATACACCGTGGGTCGTCGGGGAACGACTAGTGGCCTGGAGGGCCTCGGCATCCCGGTGCACGAAGTCGAGAGGGGAGGCGAGGTAACATATCATGGCTCAGGTCAGCTCGTCGGATATCCGATCATGGCCCTCTCCAGGGGAAAGCTGGATGTGAAGGGTTACGTAGCCGACGTGGAGGATGTCCTGATCTTGACTGTGGCCAGCTTCGGGATTGAGGGGGAGAGGGGGCCCCACTCCGGTCTATGGGTTGGACCCAAGAAGCTAGCTTCCATCGGCGTCGCCGTGAAGCACTACGTGACCTATCATGGTTTCGCGCTCAACGTGAACGTCGACCTCTTACCTTTCCGAAGGATTCGACCGTGTGGCATCCAGGGGACACGCATCACGTCCCTCAAGGAGATTCTGGGCAGGGAAGTTCCGATGGACGAGGTCAAGGCCAGCTTGATTCAAAGCTTCTCAGAGGTCTTTGGAGCGGAGCTGCTGAGCAGCGAGGAGTTTCCAGGTCTCGAAAGGGTTCTGGAAGGTCTGCTTCCAGCGGAGATGTCCTGACAGGGATGGACGATTATCGTTGACCGCTGTGGTCTCTCGCAGCCACATTTGAAGCCCTTCGGCCTAGTTGGATGTCCTCCATTACGTGTCCGGAGCGATCGCAGATCACTCTTCCTCGACCACCCGCTGCAACGATTCGATCTGGCAGGCGTGGCACCTAGGCCCCCCACTCGACCGGGCACTTTCAAATAAGGAAGCCTTCATGGATAACGGGTGAAGAGAGTCGGCTTCCTGGTAAACCCGATCGCCGGGATGGGAGGTAGGGTGGGCCTCAAGGGAACGGACGATGTCCTTGAGGAGGCCATTGCCATGGGAGCTGAGCCTGTAGCCCCTGGACGCGCTGTTGAGGCCCTACAGTTCATCCGCGAGTCCAACGTTCCAGAGGAGATACACTGGCTCACCTGCGGACCTCCTATGGGCGAGGCGGAGCTTGAGGCGGCAGCTTTCAGGCTGGACTCCTATGAA
>JAJISG010000054.1 GCA_022848835.1 Thermoplasmatota archaeon
CCTCCAACTTGTCCACGTTGGGCCCACCACCTTGAGCGAAATCGGGCTTGCCACCACCTTGAGCGAAATCGGGCTTGCCACCGCCTTTACCTCCAAGGAGCGCTGCGGCCTTTTCGATCACTGAGGATACGTCTACCGGCACGTCCTCGCTCCTGCCGACTATGAGGCTGGCTGATCCATCTCGGGCCCCCAGGACACAGACCACCTTGGGCTGACTAAGCAGCTCTTTCGCCAGTGAGAGCAGCTCCTTCATGCCGCCCTTCTGAGTGTCAACCACGAACCTGAATCCTCCCACCCCCTCAGAGGAGGCCAGCAACTCCTTCGCCCTCCCCGATGTCTCCATCGCCCTCAACCGCTCCACCTCCTTTGAGAACTCCTTCCATTCCCCCAACAACCTCTGAACCGCCTGGGGCAACTTCTCAGGCCTCGTCCTGAGGATACTGCTTGCCTTCTGGATCGTCCTCTCCCTATCTTGGAAGTACTCCAGTGCAGCCTCCCCCGCTACGTACTCCAGGCGGACGACACCGTCCTGAATCCTCCGGCTCCTGAGAAGCTTGATGAGCCCTACCTCCCCGGTCCTGAAGAGGTGAGTGCCTCCACAGGCTTCGGCGTCGAACTCTTCGATGTCCACCACACGGATCATCTTCCCCGGTATGGAACCACCCTGGTAGAGGACAAAGCCGTGTTTGGACTCTGCGGTCTCCCGTCTCTCGAAGTCCTGATGTACACGTCTGTCCTCCATCACTATTCGATTGGCAAGACCCTCGATGGCCCTAATCTCCTCATCAGTCAGCTTCGCGTAGTGAGTGATGTCAAGCGTCGCACGCCTCTCGGACTTGTGGGCACCTGCCTGCCAGATGTGCCGGCCCAAGACGGCTCTCGACGCCCCGTTGACGATATGGGTGGCCGTGTGATGCCTGGTGAGCCTCATGCGTCGTTCCCTGTCCACTCGGCAAGTGGTTCGCTCACCCGGTGGCAGATCACCGCTCCCCTCAACCCTGTGGAGGACAACCCCTCCCAGGATCTGGACATCCACAACTTTCAGGTCTCCTATTGAGCCCCTATCGGCCTCCTGCCCTCCTCCTTCTGGGTAGAAGTAGGTCTCATCGAGGATGATCTGACCCTTGAAGGTTCCGATCACCTTCGCCTTGAATGTGAGCTTCCTAGGGTTATCGTAGTAGGAGAGTTTCGTGGCTGGGTAGCCCTGGGGCATCTCTGGTGCGGCCCCCCGGGCCTCCTCGGGCTGCAGGTGTCTCTCTGCAACCCGTGAGAAGAAGTCGTCAGGAATCTCCACAGTATTCCTGGCGAACTCTTGGACCACCTCAGGCACCAGGCCGTGGGAGTCATAGAGCTCCACCAGGTCTTCCACGCCGAGTCCGCCATTGTCCGTAGCTATCTTATCCTCCAGGCCCGCAACCACCCTCCTCCCCTTCTTCAGGGTCTCTCGATACCTCCCCTCCTCGACACTCACCAGCTTGAGGATCTCCTCCTCCGACTCCTCCAGCTCTGGAAAGTCGGCGGAGAAATGCTGGATCTGCATGGTGAGGATCTCTGGGAGGTTGAGCTCCATCTCGAGGCGGTCCAGGGCCCGGAGCGCACGCCGGACGAGGAGTCGGGCGAAGTATCCCTCCTTGACATTGGAAGGGACGACACCATCGCTCAGCACGAAGGCCAGGGCCCGGGCGTGATCGCAGATCGAGTAGATATCCTCCAGGGGCTGAGTCTTTTCAAGGAGCTCCTCCAGGCCGATGCCGACCCTCTCCGCCACTCGCTGTCGCAGTTTGCGGACATCGCCGTGGGTCTCAACCTTCATCCCTCCGGCCACCTTGCTGTACTCCGCCTGGATCGCAGGATCGCTCTCGATGGATGCCGCTTCCTTGAGGGCATCCAGCACCTCTTCGAAGACGGCCTCATAGGCGGATGGCGATGCCTGGGAAACCCAGGTCAGCCTTTCGAGGCCGTATCCCGTGTCGACCACCTGACAATCCATTGGCTTCCGCCCCTCGCCCTCACCCCAGTACATCATGAAAACGAGAGTGGCAAGCTCGGTTCCCTCCGCCGTCACTTCGAAGCAAGGCCCGCTGTTACCACCGCCCTCCCACCACGATTCCACATACCTAATCCTCTCCGCCCCGATGCCAAGCTCCTGCGTCATGAACTCTTGGCAGAGGCTCGTGGTCCTCTCCTTGAAGTAGATGGGCCTGTCCTCGTAGTTGAAGACGTGGTGGGCCATCATCTCGAAGAGGGTGAAGTGCTGCCCCGTCCTGCCGACGTTGTCGATGTCGTTGAAGCGAACGCAGGGCTGCGATATCACCAGCGGGTTAGCAGGGGGTTCCGCCATCCCTCGGATGACCCAGGGTTGGAAGGGGTAGACGGAGGCTTGGGTGTAGAATACATCGTCACGCCACCGGGCGACGACGGGATACCGCTTGACGCGTGCGTGATCCCTCTCCTCGAAGAAGCGCTGAAAGGTCTCCCGCATCTCAGAGAGCTTCAGCCTCTTCGCCATGGGAGAGTTGGCTATGAAGAGGTACTCCTGACAGGGCGTCTCCCCACAGTTATCGTGGTCGCCCTGAGACCAGTAGAAGCGGCTACACGTGGGACACTGCCGCCTGGTGAAGCCGTTGTCCAGGAAGAAACTGAGCTCGTAGTCACTGCGCATCTTGCGGAAATAAGCGGTCCCCATATTAATCATCTTACGGCTGGGTCCGGGAATGTCAGCCTTCCAGCTGTTCTCGGACCAGATCGTCCACGAGCCTCAGGAACTCCTCCTCAGAGCCCTTCGGTATCGTGGCCCCCGCGGCGATGTTGTGGCCCCCACCTTCCCCATCGACCGAGGCCGCGGCCTTCCTGAGGACCTCCGCCAGATCCAGGCCCTTCGCCAGGAGCTTCCTGGGCGCTCGTGCGCTTACCTTCACGCCATCCTCAGAGTTCGCGAAGGCGATGAGTGGCATCCCTGGTCTAGCATCTCCAGATCCCAAGACCATCCCCGCGGCGATGCCTACCACTGTATCCCTTATGCGGTCCCCGCCGTGGAAGAACTGGATGTTGTCCAGGGTCTCAAGGCCAACGTCCCGAACCACGTACAGGGAGTCCACGATGTATTTCCTGTGTCCCTTCAGAAGCTCGAGGGCCTTCTTATAGTAGGCCTCCCGATCACCGCGACAGACCTGGTATCCTACATCGCCCGCCTCGTAGCGTCCGCAAGCGTTCAGAAGGGTAGCGAACTCCTTGGCGTCGTGCAGTGGACTGCCCTCGGGTTCCTTGGCCAGCAGGTAGACCTCGCCCACGAGCCTGCGGACCAGCTTGTGTCCGTAGCCCTTCTCCAGCAGCAGCGTGACGAGTTCGGAGACCACCCTCCTCCTCTCGAAGGGGGCTAGGTCGATCCACCTCCTCCATCTATCCTCCTCTTTGAGGTCGACTCCCAACTCCAGGAAGAAGACGATGCAGGCCTCTTGATCTTCAGTGAGATGTGGGAGAGGGGGATCGTTGGCGTACTGGAGCAGCTTGAAGATAGGCCTCGTCTCTCGACCAAAGAGCCGGAGGTCTCGAATCACTTGGAGGACGTCGGCGTTGACGGCATCCTCCACGACCTGTCGGTTCAAGCCTACGAGGCGTCCCTGGGCTCTATCCTGAAGGTCCCCCACGGCGCCAACGACGCCGAGGGCGGCCAGGTTGGTATTGGCATGGCTGAGCTCCCTGGCCACAAGGTAAGCGCAGCCCGAGCTGCTTATCTCTGTGGCCCCATCAAGGCCGACCAGGTGGGGGTTCACCTGGATCATCTCTGAGGTGGCGTAGGCGAGGAGGTCCTGCCGTCTCTCCTTTGAGACCGGTACCATCGAGGGCACGTGGTGATCCGTAATTATGCCCCGCATATCGGCTAAGAGGTGATACAGGCCGCTTCCCAGGTCCGTGAACCACGCCACCTCCGGCGCGCTATCCCTTATCTGCTCCACAGTGCTGGAGTCCAGCTTCTTCAGGAAGTGAACTTCGTGCTCGAGGTCCATTCTCTCCAGGGCCAAGGAGGCGATGGTTCCGGAGGTTATCCCATCGGGATCGATGTGGCTGTAGATGTCTATCCTGGATGCGTCCTTGATGAGGTGAGCGGCCTCCCGGGCAAGACGTAGCACGCGTATGCATGCTACGCGCATTAGATAAGGCTTGCAGAGGATCGGTGAAAGTGTCCGTAGGAGGTGCAGTTGGTCTTACGTGTAGCCGACTCGCTGAATCCATATCTACCACGTCCTGTGGAGGACATTGATCCGCCCCAATTCCTCAACTAGGGAGGAGGAGAGAGATTCAGGTAGCATGAGAACGGACTGTCCCAGGTAGACAATGCCATACCTGTGGATATAGCCTTCACAGTTGCATGTTGCCACCCTGTCTCGCGTCTCCTTCGATACCTTTCTTCCGAAGACCAGCCTGTTCACCCTCGCCCTGTCCGTGATCCTCGGTTGGCGGAGGTCCCACGACACAATCACTGGTTTCTTCCCTCTGATTTGCAGGACTCCTCTCATCGGTTGGCCTTATGTAAAGCCAACTGCTCGAAGCGATGTGGGGAGGTGGGCGAGAGTGAAAGTGGATGCCTGCAGGCTGCCTAAACGCTTATTCGCCCTCCTCGCCATGCGGTCGGGATGAGGGCTGTTTTCCTCGATTCGGGGGGTGTCATCACCCGCCTCCTTGTTCCGAAGCCTGACGTCTTCATACAGGCTTGTCACCAGAGTGGTATCGAGCTTTTGAAGGAGAGTGCATGGACTGCATTCAGGACTGCGGACGCCCTGCTGGACGCGCAACAGGAGCTGCTCCTCTCGGACTATCCTCGATTCCGAACTGAGTACATGGATACTCTTCGGAGGGATACGGGTCTGGGTGAACGTCTGGATGATGTATATGAGGACTATCTGACCCTCCTTCAGTCGCCTCACGTCCGAGACCTATATGATGACGCCCTTCCCGCCATCACGGTGGTTAAGGACGCCGGCCTGAAGCTAGGTGTACTCTCCAATGCCTCACGTGAACTCATATCCCTGCTTCTGCAACTAGGCGTCGCCCCTTATTTCGATGCCATCATCGTCTCCCAGCTTGTGGGATACGAGAAGCCCCAGAGGGAGATTTTCACGCATGCCCTGGAGGCCCTAGATGCCTCCCCCGAAGAGTCGGTGCACGTGGGCGACAGCTATCACCACGACTACCTAGGGGCGTCAAGGTCGGGTTTGATGGCCTACCTCCTGGATAGGAGCGGCTCCTCTCGGGTTGGTATACCGAAACTGAGGAGTTTGCGGGACCTGCCGTCCGCCCTCAACCTGTAATGTCTATCTAGAATGCCAGCCTAGAAGGCGGGATGGCCGCCCGAGAGGATGAGGAGATCAGGGAGATTCT
>JAJISG010000055.1 GCA_022848835.1 Thermoplasmatota archaeon
AGACCATGATTGGTTCGCTGTATTTTTCAGCATTCAGAGAGGATTCACCTACCTATGAGGCGAGGAAACAGGAGGCACGAGTCAGTCTTGTGGTTCTTAGCCCGTTCCGGAGACAGGGCATAGGAAGGGAGCTGCTTGCGAAGGTGGCTGAGCTGGCTAGGGAGAATGATCGGGATTTGATTTTCGGACATTCCGAGGAAGATGACGGAAAGGCCTTCGTCAGAGCGATTAATGCTCAGGTCGCCCAGAGGACGCGGGAGAGCAGGCTCTACCTTAATCAGGTTGATTGGCAGATGATAGAACAGTGGATAGAGGATGGTCCATTGCGATCACCCGATTCAACTCTGCACTGGCATGGAGATCATATCGATGAAGACATCATTGAGGATTTTTGCAGGGTCTTGACTGATGTACTGAATCAGGTACCCCGTGACGAGTTGAATATAGGAGACACCGTCATCACTCCGGACACGATTAGAGGGTGGGAGGAGAGGATTGCGGAGTCCGGTGGTACTTCCATCGGTGTAATCACTCGAGAGCCCGATGGAGAGTTATCTGGGCTTACAGAAATGGGTTACTTCCCTGATGAGAAGATGATGATTCACCAGTTCATGACCGGCGTAAGGGATGTATGTCGCGGCCGGGGTTTGGGGAAGTGGCTGAAAGCGGCCATGCTCCTCAGGGTGCGAGAGAAATTCCCGCAGGTCAAGGTGGTCGTCACCGATAACGCAACTTCCAACGCCGCCATGCTATCGATAAACGAGAGGCTGGGATTTAGACCGCACAAGGAGGGTGTGTGGGCCCAGATCACCCTTGAGGCTTTGGAGGACTATCTCAGGAAATAGGCAACCCTGGCATGTGAGTGAGAAGCCACTGGAGGGATTCGAACCCTCGACCTACGGTTTTCTCGCGCCGATACGAGACCGTCGCTCTAACCGGCTGAGCTACAGTGGCCACTCTCTCATAGAGCCTCTTCACATAAAAAATTCGGGGCGGCGCTGTAGCTCACTGACCTGTCTTCAGTACTCATTCCTATTGCTGTCTCCATTTGAACACCAATCTCGAAATCCTCCAGGCAAAGCAGATAGGGTCCTAAAGGCGGAGCTGGGACGCCACAGAGAGGGCTCTGCTCTCCAGGGTATAATTTTATCCGAGTAAAGGCATGGTCGCCTCGTGCCCAAGGTTTCGGGTTGGATCTACACCCTCGAAGGTTTCGTGGAGGGCACAGTACACTTCGAGGAGGGGCACGTAGAAGAGGTAAGCCATAGACGCGAGAAGAATCCTCTCGCTGAGGGCCTCATCCTCCCATGCTTCTTCAACGCCCATACCCACGTGGGCGATGCCATTGTCCTGGAGGAGCCCTTGGGAAGCCTTGAGGAGATCGTAGGACCACCCCATGGCCTCAAGTTTCGCAGGTTGAATGAGGCCAGGGAGGAGGAGCTCGTAGGCGCTATGCGAAGGATGCTAGATAGGATGGTTCTCAGCGGGACCTCGGCTTTCTGTGACTTCCGGGAGGGAGGTGTAGGTGGTGCTAATGCCCTTCTACAGGCCCTCCAGGGCAGCTCTGTAGACGCATTGCTCCTAGGAAGGCCTGCCAGTCTTAGGTATGATAGGGAGGAGGTGGAGGCCCTCCTTGAGGTGGCCGCCGGGATAGGGGTGAGCAGCATCTCCGATTGGGACTACGGTGAGCTTACGAAACTGGCTCAGCACGTGAAGCGGGCTGGAAAGGTCTTCTCCCTCCACGCCAGCGAGGCTCATCAGGAGGACCTTGACCTCGTGTTGGACCTGAAGCCAGACTTCCTCGTGCACATGACCGTGGCGTCTCAAGCCGACTGGCAGACGTGCGCCCAGGAGGAGGTGCCCGTAGCTATCTGTCCTCGAAGCCAGGTGTTCTTCGGCCGTGTCCCTGACATTCCAGGGATGCTGGCGGCTGGACTGAATCTACTCCTGGGTACCGATAACGCCATGTTCGCCAACCCCTCGATGCTTCGCGAGATAGAGTTTGCCTATCAGGTGGGTAGGCTAAAAGGAGGGATTTCGCCTGACGCCGTCCTCAGGATGGCCTACGGGGGCGCTAAGCTTTTATGCGGCTCCCATTCTATCACCTTTCAGGAAGGAGAAAGCAGCACTTTCCTTGTGCTGAAGGCTCCCATGGGAGGAGACCAGTGCTATCAAGCGATTAGAGCCATGGAGACCGACATCCTCCTGCTCTCCATTGGACCGAGATTATGGCTAAGGGACCGAGGATGGATCAAGAGGACCTAGGATGGCAGAAGACGCGCGGGTAAAGGAGGTAATGACAAAGGACCCGGTGGTGGCCACACTACCGGGGACGCGGACGGAGGTACTTCGCCTCCTGGCTACGCATAAAGTGACCGGTGTTCCAGTGGTCAAGAGCGATGGCACCTATGCGGGCATCGTTGCCAGAAAGCATATCTTCGAGAAGCCGGAAGAGGAGCAGCTGGCGCTTCTGGTGAAAAAGGACTATCCCCACGTGTCCCCCGATACCCCAGTGAGGGAGATTGCTCAGATAATGCTGGACACAGGCCTCCATCACGTAGCCGTCTGCGAAGACTCAAAAGTAGTGGGCATCGCCACCCCGGCGGATCTTCTCCAGGTGGTGGAGCGATTGGGCCTTGATACAGCAGTGGATGAGCTCCTTCAGTCCACATGCGTGCCAGTATACGAGGGAACGCCCTTGGGGACCGCTAACGAGATCATGAGATTGGCCCGTGTCTTCGCCCTCCCCGTCCTGGATGACGCAGGACGGCTATCAGGCATCATCACCGACCGAGACATCTTTGACCTTAGCAGGATCAACGGGACTGCCGTCATCCAGGAGCTTGGCCTCGCCGACGAGGACAATCCCTGGGCTTGGGAGGGGCTCAGAAACGTCATGAAGCTCTACTACGAGGAGAGAAAGGTGGAGCTACCGCAGGTCTCTGTGAGGGAGG
>JAJISG010000056.1 GCA_022848835.1 Thermoplasmatota archaeon
TCTACGCGGATCTGACCGCTCTCTGCACCTCCCTTGGTGGCAACCTCGTATTGGAGAGGGCCCCTGCCGACCTGAAAGATACACTGGATGTCTGGGGTCCTAGGCCTCCTGGTTTCGACCTCATGTCGCGCGTCAAGGCTGAGTTTGATCCCAAGGGCATTCTGAACCCAGGCCGCTTCGTCGGAGGACTTTGATGGGAGGGAAGCCGTCGACGGGGTTACTTTCCTACGAGAAGTTGATGGAGTGCACTCACTGCGGCCTCTGTCTGCCCTACTGCCCTACATACAGGGAACTTGGAGTGGAGATGGACTCCCCACGAGGCCGTGTCTATCTCGTCAAGGCCCTAGAGGATCGGCGTGTCAGAGCAACGGAAAGGCTGGCCCTTCACCTGGAGCTCTGCGTGGGTTGCAGAGCATGCGAAACCGCTTGCCCCTCCAATGTCTCCTTCGGACATATCCTTGAGCATGGCCGATCCCTCTTGGGTGACAGGTCAAGTGTCTCAGGCTGGTGGTCTCATCTACTCTACTGTCACGTGCTGCCTAAGAAGAATCGGATCAACCGCCTCGGTAGGCTTCTCAGGCTGTTACAGCGATCGCCTTGGCCACATATACTGGACTATCCAGCTTTCCATGGGATTGTGCCTGATGAACTTCGTCATGCCGTCGACGTCCTTACGACCCTGCCGGTGACACCTCAGCAGGACCTTCAGCGTGTGTATAGAGGGGCCTCAGAGAACAGACTTACCGCGGGCCTCTTGGTCTGCTGCATGATGAGAGTGCTCATGACGGACGTGAATCAGGCTACAGTTCGAGTTTTGAACCACACGGGTAGTGATGTTATCGTCCCTCAAGGCCAGGAGTGCTGTGGTGCTCTACATGCCCATGCCGGCCTGTTGGAGGAAGCCCGCCGCCTAGCGATGGTGAATATCCTAGCCTTCGAGGTCTCTGGTGTCGATGTAATAGTTACTAACTCCGCTGGATGCGGGGCCCACATGAAAGAGTACACTCGCCTATTCCCCGAGAGTGATGGATGGAGAGAGAGGGCCAGGAGGTTCAGCGAGAAGGTCCGGGATGTATCAGAGCTTTTGCATTCGCTAGGCTTGTCGGATGGTCTCGAACGATTGCCAGTAAAGGTGGCTTACGATGACCCCTGTCATCTCCTCCACGGGCAGGGTATAGGAAATGAGCCTCGAGAGTTGTTGGAGAGGATACCAGGCCTCGAGCTCATCAGCCTGAAGGAGTCCGATTGGTGTTGCGGCAGTGCAGGGACCTACATGTTTACCGAGGGAGAGATGGCCCTCCGGCTGTTACGGAGAAAGTTGGAGGATATTGTTTCCTCGGGGGCCGACATCGTGGCCACGGGGAATCCAGGTTGCCTACTCTGGATTGCGTGGGGTCTAAGGAGAGAGGGAATCCCCGTAACCTGCCTGCACCCTGTACAGTTACTTGATATGGCCCTTCAGTAGCGGTGGAATTGATGCCCAGACCTCATGGCTCACATTGCGAGATATTCGTGTAGCTTTCCCGAGATCTGGCATGTCCACGAGCTGGGGATAAACTTTAAACTAGACTACTTTATCCGGAGACCACGGGAGATCTATGTTGTACATGTGGAGTGGAGACGTAAAGGAAGGACGTATGAGAGAGATGCAGGCTTGGATCAAGAAGAACGAGGACCTGACTCAGAAATACGCACCCCCGGGTTGGACCTACAAGGGTACATATGCTTACGTGCTCGGGTTCGGGCGGTACCACGTGGCAGCATTGTGGGAGTGCAGCACTTATGGCGACTTCGATGTGTGGAGGGAACACGCCGACGAGAACTGGGTCAATCTGAACGAGGAGTTCATGGATTTCTTCGAGAATGCCCCAGGAGAGGCCGTGTTGCTGCGGGAGATTGGCGACACGAAGATTCTCGAGCGCAGCAAACTGGAGGGGTGATATCCAGGCGCCAGTTGCATGGTGGGTCTGCCGAAGGGAGCTTATTCCTGACTGAGCGAGTATATTGAGGCCCGTAAAGTCTCTATATCAGAGAGCTTTTCAGACGCCGGAGGCCTCCAATGGTACAGTTCTTCACAAAGGAATTTTTCGACGACCTGGCTAGTCGACTCAATGCTGACGATGAGTGGAAGAAAAAGGCGAGCGACCTGAACGTAAAAGTCATCGCCACGTGCACCGATCGAGACATTTCGGTGATGATAGACATTGAGGGCGGAAGTGTGGTAACCCGGGAGGTCGGGGCGGAGGAGCCCAGCGACTTTAAGCTAGAGGGGGACTACAAGGCGTGGCAGAAGACCGGCAGGGGGGAGGGGGACCTGCAGACTATGGTCATGACGGGAAAGATAAGGTTCCGGGGGTCCATGTCAAAGATCATGGCCATGATGAGCCAACTTAACCGTATGATGACCATACTCAGGGAGATGCCTAAGGAGTTCTGAATCAGAGCCGCCTCGAACCCACCCCCCTGGGTCTTAGGCGGGAATTTCACTTTCTGCAATCTCTTAAACTAGTCTGCCAGAATGTGAGCGGACTCGTACTCTTAGTGGGGTTCATCCTGATGAAGAGAGGTCCCAATCCCAAAAAGACAGAAACCTTTTCTAACCAGGCACCATTGAATACAGAGAAGGAGGTCCGCTAGGATGGTCGATTTTTCGCTCACGGAGGAACAGAAGCTCCTTCAACAGACGGCGCACGAATTCGCCGAGAAGGAGTTGAGACCCATCGCACTCGAGTGCGATCGAGATGGCAAGATGCCATGGGAGGTAGTCCAGAAGGCCCACAAGCTCGGACTCGATACGGCCTTCATACCCGAAAAGTATGGCGGGGGTGGCATGACAAGCACCCTCTCTTGGGCAGTGGTGATGGAGGAGCTCAACTGGGGCTGTGCAGGCATAGCCACGGGCCTCATAGGTGGAGGCTTGGCAGTCCTGCCCATCATGTACATGGGCACGGAGGAGCAGAAGGAGAGGTTCCTGCCCGTATTCACAGAGGCGGAGCCACGACTGGGTGCTCTCTGTCTGACAGAACCAGAGGCGGGCTCGGACGTCAGGAACATATCCACCATGGCAGAGAAGGATGGGAACGAGTGGGTTCTCAACGGGGTGAAGAGGTTCATCACCAATGGGGGAATCTCAGATATCCACGTTGTCTTCGCTACCACCGACAAGTCCCTCGGATACTTCGGCATTAGGGCCTTCGTCGTGGAGAAGGACAATGACGGGCTCAAGATGGGCAAGGTTGAGGATAAGATGGGAGTTCGGGCATCCCACACTGCAGAGGTGATCCTGGAAGATTGTCGGGTCCCTCAGGAAAACCTACTGGGAGGAGAGAAGGTCTCTTGGGTAGGCGCCATGAAGACCTTAGAGATGTCTAGGCCTGTGGTATCCTCGGGCGCGGTGGGTGTTGCTCGAGCCGCTTATGAGTTTGCGTTGGAATATGCTAGGACAAGGAAGGCTTTTGGGAAGCCTATCGCCATGCACCAGGGTGTCGCCTTC
>JAJISG010000057.1 GCA_022848835.1 Thermoplasmatota archaeon
TCGGGAGTCTTCAGGAAGGTGAAAGGCCTCTCAATGCTGTTTGCCGGAGCGCCTGGGACCGGGAAGACCATGACCGCAGAGGCCATCGCGAACGCCACGGGGAAACCGTTGATGGTCGTCAACTACGCCCAGATGGAGAACATGTGGGTGGGTGAGACGGAGAAGAACATCGAGAGGGTCTTTAGGGAGTCCATCACGCATGATGCGGTCCTCTTCTTCGACGAGGCTGATGCGGTATTCCACCGCCGGGGTCAGACGACGGCTCCATGGGCGAACCGAGACGTCAACGTCCTGCTAAGTCACCTCGAGGACTTCCCAGGAGTGGTGATTCTGGCCACAAATATGGCCATGGTGATGGATCAGGCCTTAGACAGGAGGATCGACATCGCCGTTGAGTTTGAGTTTCCCAACGAGAAGATGCGTAGGGAGATCTTCAGGAAAACCATGCCAGCTGCTGCACCTCTGGCCGAGGATGTCAGTTTCACGGAGCTGGCCCGTAAGTATCCCCTGTCCGGAGGGCATATCCTGAATGTCATTCGACAGGCCATGAGGTACGCGGCAAAAAGAGAGGGTGCGAGCCAGAAGATAACCATGCAGGACCTCAAGAGGGCTGCAGGTCGAGAGATGGCCAAGTCGGAGTTGATGAGGATAAATCACCTATCTGCTGGGGCAGACCACTCATCGAGGGATGCTCCCAAATACCATGGTTAGGGAGTGCCGGCTTCATTGGCCTAGCCGGCCGGTCCGCAGAGATCCATTGGAGGATAGGCCCATCTGCTATGGTGGGGAATCCTGGGCGATGGAGCAACAGGTTGTGGAAGGCACATGGGCGTTCACCTTGCACCTCTGATAAGCAAACAGATTGTAAATCTGCAGAATCTGAGGGGGCATAGCTTCGCGGTAGATGGGAACAATGTCCTGTACCAGTTCCTCGCCCTAATCCGATTGCCCGACGGAAGACCCCTCACTAGTCAGACTGGTAGAGTGACATCTCACCTTGTAGGCCTTCTCTTCAGGACGGTGCGTCTCATTTCCGACTACGACATGTCTCTAGTCTTCACCTTCGATGGGAGGCCTCATGAGCGGAAGAGAGAGGAACTCAAGACCCGACGAGCAACACGATTGAAGGCTGCTAGAGAGTACGCCGAGGCGGTCGAGCGGCAGGACTACGCCACCGCCTGGTCAAAGGCCGTGGCCTCCAGCTGGCTCACACAGGATCTGGTGATGGATGCACAGAGACTTCTGGACCTGCTCGGGATTCCATGGGTCCAGGCCCCTGGAGAAGGCGAGGCTCAGGCCGCCTTCATCTGTAGCAGGGGCGAGGTGTGGGCAAGTGCTACACGCGACTACGATGCCCTCCTCTATGGCTCGCCCCGCTTGCTACGGTATCTGACAATATCAGGTCGTGAATTCCTTCCGAGCAAGGGCACCTCGCGACCTCTAGAGCCGGAGCTCATTAGGCTGGACGATTTCCTTGGAACGCTTCAGCTTACACAAGAGCAGTTGATAGACCTGGCTATCCTCGTCGGCACGGACTACAACCGCGGTGTCAGAGGGATAGGCCCGCACAAGGCTCTCAATCTCCTGCAGCAGTACGGCTGCCTGGAGAACCTGCCTTCAGAACTCACCGATAGGCTCCCCAGTGACTTTGCCGATATCAGGGACCTCTTCCTGCACCCTGCGGTTACAAAGGATTATCACATTCAGCCGGGAGGGATAGACCGAGACGGCCTCATGGAGTTCCTGTGCGAGGAGCGGGACTTCTCACGGCGAAGAGTTGGAAAAGCTCTTGGGAGGTTGGAGAAGTTGGGAAGTCACCCATCCCTGGCGGAGTTCGGGGACGTCTAGGGCTCGGCCATGAACCGGATGAACTCCTGCTTCGTTCTGGGTTCCAGGGTGTAGTTGTGTTTCCTCTCGTAGCCGATGGTGGAGGAGGGTCGAGGGCCATAATCGTGGCCTGGATATACCTCGATATCTTCCCCGAGTGTCGAGATGACCTGGAAGAGACTGCTGAACATCTTCTCTGAATCCCCTCCAGGTAGGTCCGTTCTACCGCACTCTCCTATGAAGAGCGTGTCTCCAGTCATGAGCTTCTTGTCGACAAGTAGGCAGATACTATCGGGAGAGTGGCCCGGCGTGTGTAAAACCTCTATCTTGAGGTCACCTAGAGAGATGGTGTCACCGTGGTCCACTTCCCCATCTCTATAAACACCGCCCCGGGGGTGAGAGAGGATGGACGCCCCCGTCCTTTTCTTGAGCATCTCATTCCCCGCTACATGGTCCCAATGGGTGTGGGTGTTCACGATGTATCTAACCGTTAACTTCCTCTCCTCCACCAAGTCCATGATGCGATCGATCTCTCCATGAGGGTCTACTACTGCCGCCTGCCCTGACTCTTCGTCCCCCACTATGTAACAGAAGTTCTCCAGCGATCCTACCTTCAGTTGCTCGATTATCATGTGCTCTTTCCCATACCCCTTGTGCCTGCATCCGATTATATGCGAAAGCTTATAAAGAGACAGGAGGATGCCTGGGCGTATTTCCTAGAGAGTCTGTACGGTGGAGGAGGGAAAGTAGTGGAGCAGAAGGAATTAGCAATAATTGTCGGTTTGGTGGTCGTAATAGCGGCTCTTGGTGGCGGACTGGGATATGTCCTGCTGACAGCCGAGCCATCTGAGCTTCAGGATAAGAGCCTTGATATCAAGCTCTGGTGGCCGATTGAACACTACGGGAGCACCGAATCTGACATCGCCAACATTCTGAAGGACAATATCGAAGCTACAGGCAGGATAAGCGTTACGCTGGACTCGGTAGATTGGGCCACGTACGTGGATCAGTTCAGCAATGGACAGATGGGAATGTTTCTGCTGGGATGGTATCCTGACTTCTTCGATGCAGACAACTATATTCAGCCGTTCTTGAGCACGGGGGGAGCCGAATCCCTGGGATCCATGTACAGCGATCCATTGATGGACCTGGCAAT
>JAJISG010000058.1 GCA_022848835.1 Thermoplasmatota archaeon
CCAAAGAAGATTCTTCTGGGTCGGAACACGACTCGAGGCCTCGGGGCGGGCGCCATTCCGCATGTCGGCGAGGCGGCGGCGAGGGAGACAGAGCCGGAGCTGAGGTCGCTTCTAGAGGGATCAGATATGGTCTTCATCACCTGCGGCCTCGGCGGTGGCACGGGGACCGGCGGAGCTCCCGTGGTGGCCCAGGTAGCCAAGAGTCTCGATGCCCTGACCGTGGCGATCTGCACTTTCCCTTTCAAGGCAGAGGGCTCCGTCCGCTGGGAGAACGCCGAGTACGGGCTGGAAAGACTGAGAAAGTACGTTGACACCCTCATAGTAGTCCCCAACGACAAGCTGCTGGAGCTCGTTCCTAGGCTACCCCTCTCAGCCGCCTTCAAGGTAGCGGACGAGGTCCTCATGCGCTCCATCAAGGGCATCGCGGAGATCGTCACCAAACCTGGACTCGTCAACCTGGATTTCAACGACATCAGGACCGTGATGAGTGACGGCGGAGTGGCCATGATGGGGCTCGGGGAGAGTCAAGCGGAGAGCAGGGCAGAGGAGGCTGTGGACGAGGCCATCAACTCACCTCTGATCGATGTCGATGTCAGCGGCGCTTCATCGGCTCTCGTAAACGTCATCGGCAGCAGCGACATGACGGTCCTAGAGGCAGAGAAGGTGGCCGAGCTCGTCCAGGAGAACATTAGCCCTAACGCAAGAATTATATGGGGAGCGGCTATAGATAATAGTCTAGAACACAAGCTGAGGGTGATGGTGGTTCTCACCGGCGTAAAGAGCCGGCAGATAGTGGGACCCCAAGAGGCTCCAAGTCCCTGGGAGTCGGGCCTCGACTTAGTGCGCTAGGAAGGCTGAATCCTCATGGATATAGTTGATCGAGCGTGGCGGTTTCAGAAGAGACTGGAGGAAAGGACCAAGAGGCTAGGCAGGGGAAAGTATGGCCGGGTCCTCAGGATGGCCAGGAAGCCCACGTCGGAGGAGTATTCGAAGACCATCCAGATCACTGGAATTGGTCTCATGCTGCTGGGCGGCCTCGGTTTCCTGATATTCTTCCTTATGATAGAGCTGCCCAAGCTGTTTGGTGGCCTCTCTCTTTAGGAGGTGTTCATCTGGGGCTCTTTGATGATTTCAAGCCTGAGGAAGAGGTGAAAGTGGCCAGGGAACCGGCGGAGCCCATCATCGCAAAAAGGGGACTGAGGGTAGAGCTGGAGGAGGGCGAGGACAGCAGGGTCGTCACCGCTGGTGTGCATGCGGATTACCACCTGATTATGGAGAACACCGGCAAGTCCGACGAGGTGGTCACCATCAAGGTGGACCTCGTGCCGGGATCCGAGGTCAGCGAACCTTCTGACTGGATAGTGAAGCTTTCAGGGGTGGAGGCAAAGACCTGGGACGTGACGTTTACCGGAATCTATGAAAAAGAGATGGAACTTGCCAAGGGAAAGTCCAAGAGCCTGGCCCTATCCGTGACGGCGCCCCGGGGGGCCCAGTATGGGGATCGCCTCAACGTTATCATCTCCGTCCTCTCCCGGGATGACCCGGCCATCTCCGACTCCGTAACCCTGTCCACGGCCACGAGACAGACCGTCATGGCCGTCAAGACCTCTATCGGACACGAGAGGTCGGTGGCCGATTCCATAGCCTCCAGGGCGAAGACTTCCGATGCCGGTATATACACTATCCTCTCCCCCTCCACCATGCGTGGCTACGTGTTCGTGGAGGTGATGAACGCCGAGCGTCTTCAGCAGATGGTGAAGGGCATTCGAAGGGCCAGAGGCGTGGTACGGGGGGAGACCAGCTTGGCCGAGATCGACCACTTCCTCACCCCCAAGCCCCTGGTGGCAGGGATGATGGAGGGGGACATCGTGGAGTTGGTGACGGGTCCTTTCAGGGGGGAGAAGGCCAGGGTGACGACCATCGACGAGGCCAAGGAGGAGATCACGGTGGAGCTCTTCGAGGCCATGGTCCCCATCCCCGTGACCGTCCGGGGGGACAACGTCCGGGTCATCGAGAAGGAGGAGAGGTAGAGTAATGGAGACGGTGGACGTCCTGGTGGAGGGAGGCAAGGCCACCGCTGGACCCCCCATCGGTCCCGCCCTCGGACCGCTCGGACTGAACATCATGCAGGTGGTGGAGGCCATCAACGAGAGGACCTCCCGTTTCGAGGGCATGAAGGTTCCAGTCAGGATCATCGTGGACCCCACAGGGGGGACCTTCGAGCTCGAGATTGGCACACCTCCTACATCGGCCCTCATTCTCAAGGAGGCTGGAGTGGAGAAGGGGTCTGGAACCCCCGGGAGGGAAATGGTAGGGGACCTGACCCTCGAGCAGGTGGTGAAAGTCGCTCGAATGAAGGAGGAGAACACCCTCGGCTCCGACCTTCAGCAGAAGATCCAAGAGGTGCTCGGTACCTGTGTCTCCCTGGGTGTGACTGTCGGTGGGAGGAAGCCCCGGGAGGTCCAGTCAGAGGTGCAACGAGGCCTGGCTGACGAGATTCTCAGTAAGGCAGACACAGAAAGCTTATAATCCTCGCCAATGATACTGTGCATATCTTGTAGGAGGCTTCCGCCGCAGGCACTACAGAGGGATTTCCTTGGCTGACAAGAAGGTCACGAAGGCCATCAAAGAGGCCTTGAAATCGGCAAAGCCCAGGAACTTCAGGGAGAGCGTGGAGATATCCATCAACCTGAGGGACGTAGACCTCACCCTGCCCACGAATAGGATCGAGGATGAGATAGTCCTCCCGAAGGGAAGGGGGAAGGAGGTCAAGATCGTCATATTCGCCAGCGGTGAGATGGCTGTCAAGGCACGTGGAGTTGCGGACCTGATTGTCCCGCCAGAGGAGATCGAGACTCTAGCGGAGGACAAGGCTAAGGCGAAGAGGCTGGCGAGGGAGCATGATTTCTTCGTCGCCGAGGCGCCTCTGATGCCAGCCATCGGCAGACGGCTCGGAACGATCCTCGGCCCTAGGGGTAAGATGCCCCGGCCCATTCCTCCAGGCACGGACCCAGGTCCCATCATAAACAACTTGAAGAGCGCCGTGAAGATTCGCTCCAGGGACAGGCCCACCTTCCATGCGCCCGTGGGCACCAGGGAGATGGAGGTGGACGACCTGGCGGAGAACCTGGAGACCATCCTCAGGCGGGTAGAGGCGAAGCTCCCGAGGGGGCGCTACAACATCGGCTCCGTCTACGTGAAGACCTCCATGGGACCTGCAGTGAGGGTGATCTAGATGGCCGAGACAACGGTTCAGACCCGGAAGGCTCAGACAGTCGATGAGCTGAAGGCCAGGCTGTTGGAGAGCAGAGTTGTGGGTCTAGCGAAGGTCTCTGGCATCCCAGCCCCTCAGATGCAGAGCATCAGGTCCGAGCTCCGTGGAAAAGCGGAGTTGCAGGTGGTGAAAAACAGGCTACTCCGAAGGGCCATAGATGCTGCTTCCGAGGAGCGGAAGGGGATCGAGGGGCTGCAGGAACTCGTGGAGGGCCAGATAGCCGTAGTGTTCACGGACTCCAACCCCTTCCGGTTGTACAGGGAGTTAGAAGGCACGAAGACGAAGGCACCGGCAAGGGGGGGTGAGGTCGCTACGGAGGACATCGTGGTCAAGGAGGGAGATACACGCTTCAAGCCGGGTCCCGTGGTGGGCGATCTGCAGAAGGCTGGGATCCCCGCTGCCATCGAGAGGGGGAAGGTTATCATCAAGAAGGACAAGCTCCTAGTGGAGACGGGCCAGAGGATTCCCGCCAAGGTCGCTCAGGTCCTCACGAGGCTGGAGATATTCCCCCTGACCGTAGGCCTGGACCTGCGAGGGGTATTCGAGGATGGCAGCCTCTTCACCAGGGATGTCCTCGCGGTCGATGAGGAGGCCCTCTGGCAGGATATGATCGCCGCTGCCAGGAGTGCCATGAACCTTGCCATGAAGGTGGCCTTCCCGACGAAGGCCACGCTATTCCTCCTCCTGGCCCAGGCGCGTCAGAGGGCCCTGTCCCTGGGACTGTCGACGGGCTATCCTGTTAGAGAGCTGTTGCCCCTTCTACTTTCCAGGGCTCAGAGCCAAATGCTTGCTCTGGCCTCCAGGGTTCCTGAGGCTCTAGACGACGAGCTGAAGGAACATACGGCTTCGTCGCCTGTGGAGGATGAGGCTCCTAGGAAGGAGAAGCCTCCTCCTAAGCAGGAGGAGAAAGGGGAGGAGGATGCTGCAGCGGGCCTCGGCTCGCTATTCGGATGAAGGTCAAGGAGGTGAAAGATTGGAGTACATATATGGAGCAATGCTCCTGCATGCTGCGGGAAAGAAGGTGAATGAGGAGAACCTGAAGAAGGTCCTGAAGGCCGCCGGTTTTGGTCCCGACGCCTCTAGGGTGAAGGCCTTGACGGCCTCCCTTGAGGGAGTGGACATCGAGGAGGCCCTCAAGAGTGCCAGCTTCGCTCCCACCGGTCCTGTTCCTGCAGCTGCAGAGAAGAGCGAGGAAAAGAAGGAAGAGAAAAAGGAAGAGAAGGAGGAGGTCAGCGAAGAGGATGCCGCGGCGGGTCTCGGAGCCCTATTCGGTTTCTGAGTCCTGGCCCTGCCCCTTCTCGATACTACACAGCTTGCATTGAGGCTCACAGGGAAGGACGGAGATCCTCACTTTTCGCTCCGTCGCCTCCTCTAGCCTTAGCGTTAGTCGCCTGACGAGGGCATCAGCCTGGTCTAGTTGAACCTCCCCAGGAATGTTGATGCCAAGCTGGACGGACCCGTCGAGGCCGAGCTCCACCCATGGCACGGAGTGGATTCCTCGCTCCTCAAGGGCGAGTCTCTTGGATATCCTCACAACTTCTGACTTGAGGGAGGGTATGTCGGGCTCAACGTGGACTGTCGCGTCCGCCTTGAGTTCCTGTTTAATTCTGACCTCGACCTCCGTTGCCACAACGTGGGCTTCTTTGACGCTGAGGCGATCGTCGACATCTACTGTCAGAGATATGGCCTTGTGCAGGCCATAGTCATGGACGGAGACGCTGTGCACACTCCTCACTCCTGGTAGATCGGAGGCCAGTGTCGTTATCCTTTCGAGGATGGCTTCACTTGGCGCTCTCCCGAGAAGACGGTCTCCAGCAGACCGCACTAGCAGGCCGCCGTTATATAGAATGACGATTGACACTACAATGCCGAAGACGGGATCCAGGACCCTCAGAAATTCCCTCCAGCTAGCGAGGAAGATGGCCAGAGCAATGGCGCCCGTCAGCATGGCATCATATCTGTGGTTCCAGGCATCCCCTCGAATGGCATCGCTGTCCATCCGCTTGGCGATGGCGAAGGAGAAGCGGGCGAGCAGCTCCTTCACCGCCGCTAGAAGTACGAGAACGACGGCAAGGATCGGAGTCCCACGAACTAAGGGACTGGCAAGCTCGCCGACCGATTGCAGGAGGAGGAAGACCGCTACCACGACCAGGAGTGATGCTACAATCAGGGCTACGACCTGCTCCAGCCTGCCATGTCCGAACGGATGTTCTCGGTCCGCCCGCTTACCCACGTATCTGAAGGCAATGAGGATGATGGCAGATATTGCGACATCTCCCATCTGGTTGAACGCATCCGTCAGTACTGCCACGCTCGCCAGGAGAGATGCTAGGAACAACTTGGAAACGAAGAGGGAGAGGTTGACCGTGATGGCGACGCCAGACTGTAGGTAGGCGTACCGCGCCCGAGCCCTCGGTTCTGTGGGGTCGCCAAGGTCGGGAACGATGTTCACGCCTGAAGATGACGGCGAGAGTATTTAGGACTTCATGGACCCACCCGTCAGGCCAGTAACGCGTTCTAACTCACTGGGTCAGGGCGGCATCGGCCTCCAACTCGCGATGGGTAGTAAGAGAGCGATTCGTGAGGGAACGGGCGCGACGAGGATCCTGATTTTCGACCCTCTCTGGAACCTCCCCACCTTTGCCCTTTTCTGGATTCTCTTTCTCCTCTGCTTGGACAAGAACCCCGTTTCTCTCTCTAGAAAATAGTTGAAGGCCCTAATCGTCTGGGCAGAAATCTCGTCGTCCGCACCCCTATCCATGTTGACAGCCACATGCAGGAACTTGTCATCGGTCCAGACGGTCAACTCCGTGATGGAACCATGGCTCACCCTGAGTCTATCATCGGCCTCCGTCACTTCCCCAGATATATCCTCCTAGATCTCCCTGAGACCGCCTCCTTCCGGTACACTGGAGTGTCCTCTCTTGATGTCGTATCTCTGCATTCCCGGCCTTTTCCCTCAGCGTCAGTGGTTTTATGAAAGTGTCGACCTGAGTCGAAGGAGTGGGTCGGATGCTAAGTGGCAATAGTATATCCTCCCTTAGCACGCCATCACCCCATCGAACAACCCGGGAGGCGGCGCAGCTGAGCATCAACTCAGGAATCTTTCCAGGTTCACGCTGCACCTTCCCATGTCCTCTACCAGAAGGTAGTTCTCCCAATCTTCCCTGCACTCGCAATCTAGCTCATCCAACCAGTCGGATATTCCCAGCGAGTACTCCTCGACAGCCTTGAGGATCAGCCAATCGCAGTGACCGCAGTTGTGGGCCCCCCTTCGCTTGCCACCTCCGGTGGGCTTGGACATCACCCTCGCCTTCGATTTCCGCAGCTCCTTCAGGACCTCCACCAGGGACCAGAGCCATGGCGGCCGGTACTCCCCTTTGCGATACAGCCTGTCCACTAGGGTATCCCTCTGAACGTTCGTGGGATTGATGGACACCGTGTCGGTGTGGCCGTCGATGGCCCTGGCCGAGGCTGCGACGTCCACCATGGCGGCTCTCTCGGATAGGAAGGGCGGCTTCATGAGGAGGTAGGTCTTCACACTCACGCCGCATCTCCGGGCGACCTTAACCGCTTCCAGGTAGCGGTCAAAGTGGAAGTCCTTGCTGATGCAGCGGTCCCGGACGAAGTCGTTAGCCGTCTCAAGGCCGATGGCTACCTCGAACCTCTCGCAAAGTCTCATGGCCTCTTCGAGAATGGGCCTACGAACGAGCTGAGGAAGGCTCTCGACCACGACCTTCTGGCACATCCTGCCCAAGTCCTTCAAGATGATCGTCCTGATCCTAGGGGGGACCTCGTTGGGGTCGAAGAAGCTGCCCGAGTTGTAGACCTTGACCACCGGCTGCTTCCCATACACCTTCAAGGCCTGGGACCACTGTTTCAGTAGGTCCTCCTCTGAGACATCGGTGAAACAATCGTTCGTGTAGCCACACATGGAGCAGCCGCTCTTCCTGGCCCAATAACAGCCCCTGGTCCTCAGAATGAGGACGAAAGCATCCACCACCTCTCCGTCGAGGACCTCCTTCTCCGTCCATGAGGAGACGAACTTCGTGGGGTCGTGCTCCCTCACCGTCCTGGTCTCGTGGATCACCTCGGCCAGTGAAGCCATCCCTAAGGCAAAGTTGGCGGGTGCATAAAAGGTTTAGCGGCGGGGTCGAACGAGGAGGATGGCGGCGATGATGCCCAATACGATGAAGACAGTGGATAGGAACCGCAAGGCGAAGTCTATCTCCGCAGCCCTGATGAAGACGGGGATATCGAATATCGCGGGCGCGTTGAAGAGGAGCTCATCCGCGATATACATGAGGAGCCCCAGTATCGCCAAGGATACGCCCACCATAGGGTTACCACGCTTCTCGCCTCTGAGCTTGACTCCACTGACGGCCCTTTCCTGCCTCTCTCTCTGCAGGGGGTAGACAGGAGTCGAAGTCGCTCCTTCGTCTTGGGCATATCTCTGGCAGCTGTAGCAGTACCAGCGGTTGTACTGAGGGATGTAGGTGAGTTCCTGGGCGCAGGTAGGGCAGGGTGTCGTCGTTGCCTGGGGCGTTGAATCCGTCTCGTCGAAGACCTCTATCTCAGGAGCGAGCGCCTCTTGGGCGGGCTGCTCCCTCTGCCCATGCCTCTCAACTACTACAGCCTCCTCTGGAATCTCCTCCCTCACATCGGTGCTTGCAGCCTCCTCCGGTACTCCAAGGGCCACCTCCTCGCCTTTCAAGAGGAGGTTCTGTTTCCTCACATGTTCAAGGAGGCGGAGCCTAAGTTCATATTTCAATCCGCTATCGTCCAGTCCGTACTCTCGGCACCAGTTCATTAAGATCTCCTTGGAGGCCAGATCCATCTCCTCTCTGGAGAAGGGGGCGTACCCGATGGCCTGCTCATGATCTCCCCCTCTCTCGGTCACAGCCTGACCTCCGCGGCTCCTTCGGACGATGGCGTGCTCCTTCGGAGCGTACACTCTGCACTGAAAGCAGAAGAGGCGATCGTATTGAGATATGTGCTGGAGTTCCTCGCCGCAGGTGGGACAAGGGTTCCCGACCTCCACATCCTCCTTGTACTCTTGGCAGCCGTAGCAGTAGTACTTGTGATGCTCCTTGACGAACACGAGTGCCCTGTCGCACTCCTTGCAGGCGTGGAGGGTCTTTGCAGCGTAGGACCTGCAGCCGTAGCAATAATGCCTCTCGTAAGGCGGGATATAGGTGAGCTCAGCACCGCAGGTTGGACACCCAACCATCTCATCCTCGATGCAACTCTTCGGCGGCGCCTATATGATTGTTGTTGGCTCGTAATCAAAAACGCGAATCTTGGAGAAACCACACCGGTGCCTGTCTCCGGTGTTTGAGGAAAGATGGGAAAGTGGACGGTCTGAAATTTCCTGAGGGTATTGGTGAAACCGTGGGGGCGATATGAAACCAGTTTCAGATAGTCTTCTCTTGAAGGACCTTTTCGTAAATGATTCGATATGGCTTCAGCCCAGCCTTTTCATGAAGCCTCTGTGAGGCCATATTTTCGATACCAGTATCGGAACGCAACAGAGTGGCTCCCCTCTCCAGTGATAATCTCTCCACGCGCTTCATCAGCTTCAGCCCGATGCCCCGGTGTTGGTAATCAGGAGCGACAACGATGTCCATCACCTCCGCAACTATCAGGTCGTAGTCCTGAATTTCGGAAAAGCTCACCCAGATATATCCAACAATATCGGCGTCATCCTCTAGGATTTCGGCTATGGTCCTGTCATCCTTCATCGTCTGCATCATATCTGAAATGAACGAATCGGGCTGGGAAGTGGCCGACCACCTCTCTCGATACTGTTCATACGGCATCCTTCTGGCCCAGGGGGGTTTCACTCCCGAAATTTGCACTACAGTGGAGCTCCAATAGCGC